>NZ_JCAIOM010000050.1:0-515 GCF_059587025.1 Chryseobacterium sp. DZ-32 | reverse complement strand
AAGTCGGGGCGGCAGGATTCGAACCTGCGACCTCCTGGTCCCAAACCAGGCGCGATGACCGGACTACGCTACGCCCCGAAGGTGTCATCAGTAACGAATTTTACTTCGTTTTTGCGGTTGCAAAGGTACAATACTTTTTGGAATAAAAAAATAAAATAAGGAATAATTTTTAATTAATTTTTCATGAGTGCTTCTTGATTAATTGTACATATTTAAAAATCATAGTCTTATACTGTTTTTATAATCCCATGCTAAAACGGTTTATTTTACCCAAATCTGAGGAGAAACAAAAAGACTCACTGTTTCCAATAAGTCTTTATGTGAGCGCGAAAGGATTCGAACTTTTGCCGTCCCGATTGAAATCGGGATGCTCTATTTAGTAATTATTGTTTGAGGGAATAAAAACAAAAAAGACTCACTGTTTCCAGTAAGTCTTTATGTGAGCGCGAAAGGATTCGAACCTTTGACCGTCTGCTTAGAAGGCAGATGCTCTATCCAGCTGAGCTACGCACCCT
>NZ_JCAIOM010000049.1:0-584 GCF_059587025.1 Chryseobacterium sp. DZ-32 | reverse complement strand
ACTCTTATAGGCAAGTCTTCCCGAAGATTAAACCTTTCATTTAGTTCCCCACTAAGCGTCTGCATAAAATCTTCAAAGCTTCTTATCTCTACCAAAGTTAATTTCAAAGACTGATCACTTACATACGGGTATCCAACTCCATTAGGATCTGTCAAAATAAGGGTTCGAAGAATCTCATGCCTGTCAAGAAGCATATGGAATACCTCCTGTAAAAAATTGATATTCGTTTCATTATCCAAGCGCAACACCATAGGAATATTATAGGCATGGCTTCCTCCTTCATAATTTTCAATAAACCATAATCTTTCCTGACCAAAAGACAAGTATTGCTCCCTAGTATGCCTTATAATAACTGGACTGATCTCTTCAACAGCGAATTCCCGCAAACCTTCAAGGGCCTGTGATAAACCTGCAATACTTTTATGGTTGAATACAACTCCTCCCTTAGCCTGTATCCCCGTTCGCTGATAAATTTTATTGACCAGTTTAATAGCCATAATACTACTTCCTCCCAATCGGAAAAAATCATCATGGATACTGATATGATCTGAATCTAGACCTAGCATTTCTCCGTAAATCTCCAC
>NZ_JCAIOM010000048.1:0-734 GCF_059587025.1 Chryseobacterium sp. DZ-32 | reverse complement strand
TCAATGTTAAGAACCTCTACTAATTTCTCAAAAGGCAGATCCTGATGCATCTGACCTCTCAGAACACCAGAGGATACATCATTAATAAAGTCGCGAATACTTATGTTAAAATCCAATCTTTGACGAAGAACCACCATATTGACAAAAAAGCCAATCATATTCTCCAGCCCCGGATAGTGACGGTTAGCTACTGGAGTACCGACAATAAGATCATCCTGACCACTATATGAGGCCAGCATCAGATAATAACCACTGAGCATCAAACTGTATAAACTGACTCCTAAATCCTTCGCCATGGACCTTAACCGGGAACTCGTTTTTGAAGAAAGACTGAAATATAGATTTTTTCCTTCATAACTCGTTCGGGAAGGCCGTTGAAAATCTAATGGAAGATTTAGTGTTTCAAATTCAGAGAGCTCACCCATCCAATACTCCATCTGCTTGTCTAAAACTTTTTCAGTTACATATTTTCGATGCCATAAGGCAAAGTCTTTATATTGAAATGGTAAAGAAGGAAGCGTAGGAAGAACACCTATAGAAAGAGATTGATAAATACTGTTCAATTCAGCTAAAAATATTTCCATAGACCAACCATCAAACGCAATATGGTGAATCACCACAGACAAATAATAGTCGTCTTCATAATTCAGTACCTTTACTCTTATAGGCAAGTCTTCCCGAAGATTAAACCTTTCATTTAGTTCCCCACTAAGCGTCTGCATAAAATCTTCAAA
>NZ_JCAIOM010000047.1:0-833 GCF_059587025.1 Chryseobacterium sp. DZ-32 | reverse complement strand
ATTTTACAGTATCAAACCGTCTGAGTTAAAAAAATCATAAAGACTCTAATAAAGGAGGCTGGATTCCTGCGGAATGACACAGTAGGAAAGAAGCAGACCAAATAAAAAGAAAGACGCCAGTTGAACCATAGCACAATTGGAAAGGGATGTATGACACTATTGAAAGATTATTACCCCGGTTCAGCCTAAAACTATTCCTCCTTACTGTTGATTTATTCTTTGCTTTCACTACTATCGTTTATCTTAACCGATATTGTTACCCTACAGAGAGTCAAAAGATCTATTTACCACAAAATAGATTGAAATTGTCAAATCACTTAAGTATTAAAATCTTTATACTTCATCCTATTCTTGATGATGCGTTTACAGTCTATATTTTTGTGGTTATCAATAACCTATTTTTCTTAAATAGTTAAAGGGATTAATATTATTTTTCCTAGCTATTTGTCTTTACTTTCAGTTTTGTATAGTTTGTTGGTTAATAATTAAATATATCCCAAATTATTACTAGTGCAATAAGTTGAATTTAATGTTTATACAAAGTACTTAAGTTTATAAACAATAATGTGGATAAGTTAAATTTTAATATAAGTGTTTGTATAATAATAATATATGAGCATATTTTTCCACATTGTATATTTTTATATTCAATAAACTTGTTTTGCGTTGTGGGAAGTTCCTATCTTTGCCCCACTGAAAACGAGAGTAGAGCAGTAGCGCAGAAGAGCCTTTAGCTAGGCAGAAACGATATTACTCCAAAAAAGAGACGGACGAAAAAAACTTTAAATTTTTTTGTAAAAAAAGTTGCCAGTTTAAAAAGAGTTTGTATCTTT
>NZ_JCAIOM010000046.1:0-1122 GCF_059587025.1 Chryseobacterium sp. DZ-32 | reverse complement strand
TGTCTCGTCCTGAAAAAGGTTGACTAAAAAACCATAAAATTAGTCACCCTTATGAATCTAAAAAAACCATCGTCCCCTGTCCAAGAATACAGTGAGGCATTCAAACGACAAGTTGTCTCTGAATATGAACGGGGATTATATACAAAATCCCAATTGCAAACTCGATACAATATTCGGGGTAATTCATGCATTTCTAGTTGGTTAATAAAATATGGTAACTTTACTTATGAAAAACAATTAAGTAAAGGCAGACCTATGAAAGATCCACAGAAACAAAAGATTAAAGAGCTTGAAGCTGCTTTATCCAAAAAGGAAGAAGAGCTCAAAGTGTTTAAGAGATTTATAGAAATCGCAGAGCGTGAGTTGAAGATTGAAATTGTAAAAAAGTCTGGTTCCAATCAATCCAGGAAATAAGGCCGTATACAAATCTTTCACTGGAAGATATCTGCCGATTGTTTGGATACAGTAAACAAGCTTATTATAAAAGGAAGAAACAGCCTGATTCTATCAATAATCAAAAAAGGATTATAGAACTGGTATTATCAATTCGTAAAAAGATGCCTAAAATAGGGACTCGAAAACTTTATGTATTACTTAAAAATGATTTTTCAAAAGAGGATCTTCATATAGGAAGAGATCGGCTGTTTCAACTTTTAAGATCGAATTATCTTTTAATTCCCAGAAAACACAGTTATTTTAAAACAACCAATTCCAGACATTGGATGAAGAAATACCCGAATATTATTAAAGAAAAGGAGTTGAAATGTTCAGAAAAAGTTTGGGTTGCAGATATTACCTATCTGAAGACTAAAGAGAAAAATTATTATCTTCATTTGATTACCGATGCCTATTCAAAGAAAATTGTAGGATATGAACTAAGTGATAATTTACAGACTGCCTCCACATTGAAAGCATTAAAACAAGCCATAAAGAACAGGGTGTATAAACATTCTTTAATTCATCATTCAGACAGAGGATTGCAGTATTGTAGTAAAGAATATACTGAAACGTTAAGGAAAAGTGATATTCTTATCAGTATGACCGAGAACTCGGATCCTTATGAGAATGCTGTAGCAGAGAGGGTAAATGGCATTCTGAAATATGAGTTTGGATTGATTGATA
>NZ_JCAIOM010000045.1:0-1206 GCF_059587025.1 Chryseobacterium sp. DZ-32 | reverse complement strand
ATGTGTAATAGCCACGACTTTATCTGACAGTTAGGGGTTAAAAATAATTGTCAGTTATCCAATATTATCCTTACTTCCAAAAGTAAGGATTTTTTGTTCCTCTGCAAGAGTTTCCAATAATTTCTCTTTTGCCATAGGTTTACTATCTAAAAACGTCTGCATCGGTGTTTTACCGTAACAATGTTTTCCTGTATGCGTTCTTTCATTGTTGTAATACGACAACCAGCTGTTTAAGTCTAATTGCAGTTCTTCAATACTTCTGTAAATTTTCTTTCTGAAAGCTATGGCATAAAACTCGTCCTGTATCGTCCTGTGAAAACGTTCGCAAATGCCATTGGTCTGAGGGCTTTTAGCCTTGGTCTTCGTATGATCGATATCTTCAATGGCCAAATAAAGCTGGTATTCATGCTGCTCTCTTATCCCACAGTATTCCGTTCCTCGGTCTGTTAAAATTCTGAGTAAACGAAGTTCCTGCTGCTCAAAGAATGGAACTACCTGATCATTAAGCATGTCAGCAGCAATAAGAGCATTTTTACGGTCATATAGCTTTGCAAATACTACCTTTGAATATGTATCAATAAAAGTTTGTTGATAAATATGTCCAACTCCTTTGATATTGCCTACGTAATAAGTGTCTTGAGCTCCTAGATATCCTGGATGATGAGTTTCAATTTCTCCATGAGCTTTTTTCTCTTCCTTAGCCCTTTCTAGTGCTGAAAGTTGAGATTCAGTAAGGACTACACCATCTTGAGCGGATTTGGCTTCTAGGGCTTTTAATCTTAGTTTAAACGTATGTAGGTCGTGTCTTAACCAAATACTTCTGACTCCACCTGGTGATACAATGAAACCTTTCTTTTTAAGTTCATTACTTACTCTAAGCTGCCCCAAAGCAGGGTTTTCAATAGCTATATCAACAACAGCCTTTTCAATGACTTCATCTACACGATTCTTTAATACTGGCTTTCTTCTGGAGATTTCCTGTAATGCTAATTCACCTCCTTGCTCATACAATTCTTTAAATCTATAAAAACTGTCTCGGGAATATCCCATCACCTTACAGGCTTTGGATACGTTTCCTAAATGTTGTGCTAATTCAAGTACGCCTAACTTGTTTTTGATGATCTTTTGTTGTGTTGTCATAATACTTAATCTGTTTTAAAGTTATTTAATTTGATATAACTGTCAGATTAAGTATTGACTAATTCA
>NZ_JCAIOM010000044.1:0-1306 GCF_059587025.1 Chryseobacterium sp. DZ-32 | reverse complement strand
TATTTTTTATACATTTATATTTATAAAAGCGACCTTGAGTTAGCTTGCGTAGGGTGAACGTCTTTGATTTTTACCCTACTTTCTTCAAAATCTATCTGGTAAAAAGTTTTATTTTTAAATAAAATATACATCAGTTCCAAGAGTTTTCTTTGTACAGCAACCAATCCCTTCATTTTAATTCCTGTTTTTTCTGTAATTCTTTGAAACAAATCCTGATGGTTTTTATTCATTTTGACGGCTGTCATGGCAGGAAAATGTAATGTTTTTCGAATATTTTTATTTCCTTTCTTACTAATTCTTGGCTTACCTTTTATTGATGTTCCGGACTGTTTCTCGCGGATATCTAATCCTGCATAACTTACCAGTTGTTTTTTATTTCTGATTAGCTCAAAACCATTGGTTTCAGCTAAAACAGCAATTGCCGTTGATTTTCCAATACCCGGAATACTGCTCAACAGATTAACTCCCCTGGTAGCCTCAGGACTTTTCTTTACCTGTGCAAGCATATCCTCATTAATTTCTTTCTCCTGTTTTTTCAATAGCGAAATACGCTCGGTCAGCCGTTTTATGGTTCTTGAATTCGGAAGAGCTTGAGTCTTTTCAGCATGCAGCTGATTCATACACCTTACCCTTTCCTGAATAACCTGGTTTTTCTCGCGGCTTAGCTGCTGAAGTTCTTTATACACAAGGTTTGCGGGTTGCCATAATTCTAGTTTTCTGCTTAAACCAAACTGTGTAATAGCTATGGAACAGCTTTTATCGGTAATGGTTTTGATATCCAGAGTCCTGATGAAATTACTGATCTTATTAGGTAGCACAATGACTGTTTTTTCTTCCTTTGCATAAAGAAAATGAGCAAATCTTTCATGATACACCCCCGTAGCCTCCATGACAAAAATAACCTCTATATTAAGTGTCTTTTTGCTGTACACCCATTTAAGAAGTGATTCAAAGCCTTTTTCGCTGTTGCTAAAAACTTTATAATCTTTGATTTCTGTACTTAGATCTTCCATTAATTTGCCAAAACTTGCCACCAGTTCATCTTTGGCTACATCTATTCCTACAACCTGTTTTAATGCACTCATATTTTTATCTTTAAATAAAAGCAAGTCTTCCTTCGTTTTGTCTCCTGATTATTATCCAAGATATCTTTTTCGATCCTTTAAATTCTGTTCAAACTCTAAAAGGAATAAAGAAGTGAGGACATTTCTAAAGCACAATATACTTCCTGAGTTATTTAGCCAAAACTGTTCTCTCACCCCTTTTGCTTTGTATGTAAATTTATTCTTTTGCAAACATAGGAGCC
>NZ_JCAIOM010000043.1:0-1382 GCF_059587025.1 Chryseobacterium sp. DZ-32 | reverse complement strand
GCTAATCTTGTAGTGGTTTTATAATTCAGCTCCTTTTTTGAGATAATAAAACCGTTGCATTGTTTGTGCTAGTTTTTTGATACCAGGAAAAGGGTAGCTTCTTGTTGGACTAAATGCTGCGAGGGATTTACTCAGTTCTATAATAAAATCTTTGATCGTTATAATTTTTTTCTTCGAGAGCCTTTCCACCAGCTTGATTTCTTTTTCTGTATAATAATCCCTTGCCACAGCAGCTGAATTCTCCCGAATAAGATAGGTTAAACGCAGTACTTCCACAGAAACAACAGAATAAAATGTTAATGCATTAATCATAGTATGTAAGTCATCAAATTGCAACTTTTCGACTTGATATCCTCCACTTTTCATAGTAAAATGAAACAACTCTATTTTCCATCTTAAAGAATAGAAATCAACTACCTGACAAGCTTGTTCAAAGTTATTTATTGGTAAATCTGTAAGCAAATACCAGCAAATTTTTTCCTTTTCATTCTCAGCACCATCTAATTCTATTTCTTCGGCAATCACTATGTTATGATCCTCCAACACTTTTTTACCCTTGTGAAATATGCCTACAGTGGCACTTTTTAAGGACAGTTTTACATGCACATGTTTTCCTTTTCTAAATATTTCTATTTCTTTATAACCATGATCCACAGCTTTTGGAGAAATGTCTTCTAATTTTAAAAACTCCTGTGCATCGTCTTGTGAAGAAATAGATTCTACCTCTGATTTCAATCTGAAATTTCGTTGTTGAAAGACACGGGTAACATGAACTACATTTTCAGCTTTCTCTTTTCTATAAAATTCCAGAAAATCAGCTTCTCTATCCTGGACCATTACCATTATCTTATCTTTTGCCTGATGAGCTAAATCGTTAGTGTTCTTCAGGCTTTCAAGCCATTTATTACTTTCTTTACCTTCAAAATTTACGGTAGAATTACGACTCCAATATTGTTGATGAATAATACCTAAAGCAACACCTGTACTGGAAAATGCCAAGGTGTTATGCTGTAGGATACCAAGAATATTACCTTGAATCTTACCTATACCTTCCATCTTCTTGTGCCCTGTGTAGTTGTAGACACAAGTGTCTTGAGCTATGATAATATAGTCTTCTGACCTGTTTTTTATATGAGTGAGAGTCTTAGCTCTATGATTTTCAAGCATTAAATAAGGTGTAAGTTGTGATTTGGAAAAAGTATCAGCAACACTTTGCCTGAAGCTGTTGCCCATACATTGTGAAAAAGAAATACCAGGACTGGCTAAACATTTTTTTTTGCTTTTTCTAAGTTACTTACCTTCTGGGGACGTAAACCCTTGATTATTTCAAAATCTTTCACAAAACAAATTTAAGCTTATTTGAAAACTCCTACAAGATTAGC
>NZ_JCAIOM010000042.1:0-1431 GCF_059587025.1 Chryseobacterium sp. DZ-32 | reverse complement strand
TAGACTGCACCCAAAAGTTTAGACAAAATTAAACAATATTATTATATGAAAGAGTTCGGTACTCTACCGGACTCTTTCCTTTTAGATTAAGTCTTATCCTGTCGTTGTTGTAGTAATTGATATACTTCTTTATTTCTTTTTTGAGTTCATCAATGGATTTAAATTTCTTAGTATAGAACATTTCAGATTTTAAAGTTCCAAAGAAGTTTTCTATTACTGCATTATCCAGGCAGTTTCCCTTGCGGGACATACTTTGGATGATGCCTTTTTCTTTTAACAGATGCTGATAGGCTTTCATTTGATATTGCCAGCCTTGATCAGAGTGGATAATGAGGTTTTCAGTAGTCTTGATTTTTCTGAGCCCTTTTTTGAGCATATTCACAACCTGTCCAAAGACAGGTCTTTCCGAGATATCGTAACTGATGATCTCACCATTGTAAAGGTCAATTATTGGTGAAAGATACAATTTACTGCCCGAGACGTTAAATTCTGTCACATCAGTGGCCCATTTTCTATTTGGCTGATCTGCCTTAAAGTTCCTCTCCAGAATATTTGGTGCTATCCTGCCTTGCTCTCCCCGGTAAGAGCTGTATTTTTTCACCCTAATGATACTTTTCAATCTCAGGGTCTTCATCAATCTTAAGACGGTTTTATGATTGATTACAATCCCTTGTTGCTTTATAAGCAAAGTGATACGACGGTATCCGAACCGCCCTTTATGTCTATGATAAATCTGTTTTATCAAAATTTTTACTTCTCTATATTTATCCTTTTTATCAAGAGCTTTCTGATGATAATAGAAACTACTTCTGGCCATACCTGTACAATCCAGCAGGAGCGACAGGTCATATTTTCGCCTTAATCCTTCGATGGCCTCTGCTTGTTCTTTTTGAGAGTTAAGGCGTCTAACTTTTTTAGAAAATCAATTTCAGCTCGCAGTCTTTCGTTTTCCAATAAAAGTTCTTCTTCTCTGGTCAATGGCTTATCAGACTTTCTTTTCTTACGTTTGTAATTACTCATAATGCAAGGGCTTGCTTTGGGTTTATTCTTTAATCCCAAAATACCACTTTTTTCGTAATCCCTTTGCCAATTCAGCACGGTAGACTGAGCGGCAATATCAAATCGGATACATGCTTCTCTTTGTGAGATATGTTCTGTTTCGATGGTTTTTAGAACCTTAAGCTTGAAGTTCAGGGAATAGCTCCTATTTTTTCTTGGTTGTAGTCCCGAGATTCCGTACTTGTTATAAAAACCGATCCACTTGCGCAGATTGCTTTCATCAAATCCTTTCTCGGTTGCTATAGATTCAATCGAGCGATAAGAATTTTTGTGAAGTTTAATACATTCTAATTTAAAAGCAACGCTAAATTTTTCCTTTCTATACATAAAAAAATGCCCCTAAAAAGTGTCTAACTTTTTGGGGGCAGTCCA
>NZ_JCAIOM010000041.1:0-1496 GCF_059587025.1 Chryseobacterium sp. DZ-32 | reverse complement strand
AAAGCAACGCTAAATTTTTCCTTTCTATACATAAAAAAATGCCCCTAAAAAGTGTCTAACTTTTTGGGGGCAGTCCAATTAGATATGGATTTATTTTATAAAGCCAATGAGTGAAAATCGAAGTCCAATAAGTCTTATTATCTAATGATAGTGATAATGTGATCTATTTTATTGCTGTGAAAACATCTATCAATTTTAAGGCAGTCAAAACAGATTCCGAAGCGCACAATTTCAGAAGAAAAACCTTCGATTATATAAAAAAGGATCTTACCGGAAAAAATGAGTATTGGGTAGGAGATAAAATTTCAGATAGGCTTAAGTTAATAGAAACGTATTGCAAGGAAAAGTCTGGAAGAAAGTTACAGAAAAATGCATTGCCAATTCGTGAAGCTGTAGTTGTAATTAAAGAAAATACAACGATGCAGGATTTGCATAAGCTTTCTAAAAGGCTTGAAGAAGAACTAAAAATAAGAATTTTCCAAATTGCCATTCATAGGGATGAAGGACATTATGATAAAGATTCTAAAGAATGGAAGCCCAATTACCATGCTCATTTAGTAGCCGACTGGCAGGATTTAGAAACTGGAAAAACATTGAAGCATCAATCCTTTCACTATTCAAAAATGCAGGATATTACGGCTGAATGTCTTGAAATGGATAGAGGTGTTTCAGGTTCTAAAGGACGACTTGAAGCCATAGAATTTAAAATTCAAAAAAAAGAAGAAGAATTTTTGTTGCTAAACAACAAAATAACTGAAATGAAAGCAACGCTCAATTCTAAAAAGTTTGAAGATCTTATCGTAAAAGAAGATGACTTTCTAGGCTTTAGTAAGATCAAAACAGATAAAACGATTGAAAACTACGAGAGAGCTTTTAAATCATATAATACAGAACTGCTTAAAAATAAAGAAACTCTTCAATCCAAAACTAAAATAATTACTGAGCTTCAACAAAAGAATATTGAGTTAACCAAAGAAGTTTCACTATTACAAAACAAGCTGTCCACTATTCTGTCTAATACCACAGCGTATACAAATGAAAAGGACATTTATTTCGATTCAGTGAAAGATACGATTATAAAGGCCATACGGTTTGAAAAATTTAAACAGCCCAAATTATTCGATACTACCAAAGAGAAAGTCATATCAATAGTTGATCGTATTTGTAAAAAAGCTTCTGAAGAGAATAATATTCCTTTTTCATCACTGGAGGAGATTTTTAAAAATCCTGACAGCAGCTTAGAAATTTTTTCGTTATTGAATTTTGATAATCATGGAACAAAGTATAACACCGAAGATATTCAGGTTCAACAAAAAAGGAAAAAGATAAAGAGGTCACAGTAGAACTGTGTAAAAATTCATAAAAGAAAACGAAGGTATTGTTTCAGATTTTTAAAAGACAAGTTCAAGTCCAAAGGTTATGTGTAATAGCCACGACTTTATCTGACAGTTAGGGGTTAAAAATAATTGTCAGTTATCCAATATTATCCTTACTTC
>NZ_JCAIOM010000040.1:0-1502 GCF_059587025.1 Chryseobacterium sp. DZ-32 | reverse complement strand
CCTCCCAATCGGAAAAAATCATCATGGATACTGATATGATCTGAATCTAGACCTAGCATTTCTCCGTAAATCTCCACCAGCAACTCCTGTAAAGGCGTCTGAGGACTTACATATTCCATCTCTCCTGTAAATAAAGGTTCTGGTAATGCTTTTCTGTCAACTTTCCCGTTGATCGTAACAGGTAATGCTTTCAAATGGACATAAGCCGAAGGAACCATATAATCAGGAAGAACTTCCGATAATAACACTGAAATATCTCCGGAGTCAAGCGGATTCTCTGAAACATAGTAAGCAGCAAGGTACTTTAAACCCATACTGTTCAGCCTGCACTCCACTACTGCCTGACGAATACCACTTAACTCAAGAAGAGCTGTCTCAATCTCCCCGGGCTCAATCCGGTAACCACGAATCTTGATCTGTGAGTCGTTACGACCCAGATATTCCAGATCTCCATTTGGAAGGATACGCGCAAGATCACCGGTTTTATAAATCCGTCCATTATAACCTGATGCTTTTTCCTGCTCAGTCTGAAAGGGATTAGATAAAAAGCGCTCTGCAGTAAGCTCAGGAAGATTTAAATATCCTCTTGATACTCCAACTCCACCTATATACAGCTCTCCGACTGCTCCAATAGGAACAGGACGTAAATAGGAATCCAGAACATACACCGAAACATTATCAATAGGGCGCCCGATATTAAGAGGATTACCATCTTCATCATAATGATGAACGGTCGCACATACTGTTGTTTCCGTAGGACCATATTCATTAAGGAAAATAATATCCTTATAGCAGCTACTGCCAATATCAGGAAAGCTCTCTCCGCCAGCGAAAATCAATTTTAGTTCCGTATCAGCAAGAAGATCCTTCAATAATACAGGAGGAATAAATGACACCTCTATTCCATTTGCTTTTATATAATGGTTAAGTTCTGCTACACAGGTCCTTTGTTCGTTACTGAACAGCCAAAGCGTATTACCGTGGCAAAGCACAGGAAATACCTCATTGACAAAAGCATCAAAAACATAATTCGAATAACAGCCCACATTTGTATATTCATTAAAGCGGTGGGACTGTGTCATAAAACTTACAAGATTCACTACACCGCTATGCTCAATCATCACACCTTTAGGCCTACCTGTTGTTCCACTGGTATAAATAACATAAGCCAGATGGTTGGATCTTACTCCGGTAACAGGATTTTTTCTAAAATATTTTTGAATTCCGTCTGCTGCCTCTGCATCATCCAGATTTAAAATCACGGGTCCTTTCTTAACAATTGCGGAAACATATTCATCCAGCTTTGATACGGTCTCTTCTTCTGCAAGAACAAGGCGAGCCCCTGTATCATTCAGGATATGACCCAGTCTATCTGCAGGATAGCCAGGATCAAGAGGAACATAAGCTCCGCCTGCTTTTAAAATACCTAAAATCCCTATTAGCATCTTTTCTGAACGGTTAAAACAAATAGGGATAAGTTCATCAGGACGGATATCATAATG
>NZ_JCAIOM010000039.1:0-5210 GCF_059587025.1 Chryseobacterium sp. DZ-32 | reverse complement strand
CATTATGATATCCGTCCTGATGAACTTATCCCTATTTGTTTTAACCGTTCAGAAAAGATGCTAATAGGGATTTTAGGAGTTTTGAAAGCAGGAGGAGCTTATGTCCCTGTTGATCCTGGCTATCCTGCAGATAGACTGAGTCATATTCTGAATGATACAGGGGCTCGCCTTGTTCTTGCGGAAGAAGAGACCGTATCAAAGCTGCATGAATATGTTTCAGCAATTGCTAATAAGGGACCTGTTATTTTGAATCTGGATGATGCAGAGGCAGCAGACGGAATTCAAAAATATTTTAGAAAAAATCCTGTTACCGGAGTAAGACCCGACCATCTGGCTTATGTTATCTATACCAGTGGAACAACAGGTAGGCCTAAAGGTGTGATGATTGAACATAATGGTGTTGTGAATTTAATAGAACAGCAGGCTTCAATATTGGATATGGAGAAAGTTTTATATCGATCAGAACAGAAAAATTTACTTTGGTATGCTGATTATGTCTTTGATGCGCATGTTTGGGAAGTATATTGGGTATTTGCACTCGGAAATATCCTGCATGTTTTGCCGAACGAATCGAGAACAGATTTGGAGATATTGCAGAAATATATTATTCAGCATGATATTAAAGTTGCTACGATTCCTCCAGCGTTATTGGATAAAGAATCAATTTTACCATTAGAGAAAATCATTGTTGCTGGAGATACTACTAATTCTGAAATCATGGAATGCTACAGAAAATACGGAGTTGACGTGATTAATGCTTATGGTCCTACAGAAACAACAGTATGCGCTACTTATCATCATTATTGCGAAGAAGATAATTCTCTCAATATTGGTCGTCCGATTGGTAATACTTCAGCATATGTACTTGATTCCTATTTGCGTGCCGTTCCCATTGGCGCAGTCGGAGAGCTGTATATTGGTGGAGTAGGTCTATCCCGGGGGTATCTAAATCGTCCCGAGCTTACTGCAGAACGCTTTTTAGTGAACCCTTTTCAGACTGAAGAGGAAAAAGCATCATATTATAATGGGAGGATCTATAAAACGGGAGATCTCGTTCGTCTTCTTCCAAACGGTGATCTGGAATATCTGGGTCGTAACGATTCTCAGTTAAAGATTCGTGGCTACCGTATTGAACCTGGTGAGATTGAGGCCGTTCTTGTTGAGTTAAGTGGTATCCGCAAGGCTGTGGTGATGTGCAGGGAAAGCAGCCTGGGTTTAAAATATCTTGCTGCTTATTATGTGTCGGATATTCCGTTTGAGCCTGCTGATATTTCAGCTTTGTTATCAGAAATACTTCCGGATCATATGGTTCCTTCGGCTTATATACATTTGAAGGAACTTCCGCTGACGATAAACGGGAAGTTAGACAGAAAATCATTACCGGAACCTTTGTTTACAGGGGAAACGGAATATGTTGCGGCCAGGACCTGGATAGAGGAGCAACTTGTGTGGATTTATGGAGAAATCCTGGGTCTCGATCCTGATTATATCAGCATCTATGATGATTTTTTCCGTTTAGGAGGTAACAGTATTATGGCTATTAAGCTGATTGCTAAGATTCGACAGGATTTGGATATGCAGGTTAATGTATCAGTCGTATTCGATAATAAAAGTATTGTCGAATTGGCCAATGTACTTGAAATCTTACCTACTATAGAAACTATTCGTATAGATCAGGCAGATGTTCGATATGCGGAAGATCAGCTTTTGTCATTTTCTCAGGAAGGATTGTGGTTTATAGACCAATACAAAGGAGGAAACAATGCATATAATATACCGCTTGTATGTCGTATAGATAAAAGTGTAAATATTTCCATTTTGTCTAAATCTCTGGTAAGTGTTATACAAAGACATGAAATTCTTCGAAGTCTAATCTTAACTAGCAATGAGGGGGTAGGTTATCAACAGGTTACAGATCCTTACTTAGAATTGACTGTTCAGGAGGTAAGCAGTTTTGATGCTCTGGAAACGGAAATATGTAAAGAAGCAAAGAGAATATTTTGCTTGTCAGAAGAAATTCCTCTTTCTATACGTATTTTTTCAATGAATGAGAATTATTATTTGTCTGTAGTATGTCATCACATTGCTTTTGACGGAGGATCTGTAGAAGTTTTTTTACGTGAGCTGTATGCCATTTATCAGTCATTGTTTTCAGGTTGTCAATATGAACTTCCAATGTTGGAATTTCAATATAAAGACTACGCACTATGGCAGCGGAATCATCTTAACAATACAATTTTAAAGAAGCAGCTTGAATATTGGCAGTCTTATCTCAACGGTTTTGAAACTTTAAATCTGCCTTTGGATTTTAAACGACCGCCGGAAATATCATATGAAGGTAATACAATTTCATTTATAATACCTTCAGAAATAAGTTCTGATTTAAGATCTTTAGCAAAAAAACTTGGAGTCAGTTTATATAGTGTGATGCTCAGCTCATATTATCTAATGCTATCCTCTTATTCGGGACAGGATGATATTGTTGTAGGAACCCCATTTACTAATCGTCATTATCAGGGGCTGGAGAACATGATAGGTTTGTTTGTTAATACATTGGTTCTTCGTGAAACAATTGACTATAATACAAATGTCAGTGCATTTATCAAAAAAGTTTCTACTTCAGTTTCCGGGGCACAGGCCAATCAGGACATTCCTTTCGAAAAACTTGTTAGCGCACTTGATATTGCAAATGATTCTTCGCGGCATCCTATTTTTCAGGTGATGTTCGGATTTGAAAGTTTTAGTAAGATGCCAGCTAATGTGTTTAAAGGAAATTCTTTTCTTTATCCTTTTGAGGGCAGTGTTTCTTATGATACTGCTAAATTTGATATTACTACTATGATTGATGATACGGATGAAGTTTTATCCGGAACATTTAATTATGCAAGTTGTCTTTATACGGAATCAACAATAAAAAGGATGAAATCTGCTTATCTTTATTTTTTAAAGCAGATCTCGGCATTACACCTTTCTGGTGGCTCAGAAATAAAGCTTTCTGAACTTCAGCTGGTGGGGACGGAAGACTATAACTGGCTTTCGGCTTGCAATGAAACCTATTCTGCTTATAATAGAGAAGCTACCATTCACCGTTTATTTGAAAAGCAGGTGTCCCGGACTCCTAATCAAACAGCACTGGTTTATCAGGAAATAAGATTAACATACCAGGAGCTTAATGAAAGGTCGAATCGTCTGGCTCACTATTTACTTGAAAAATATAAAATAAAACCTGACGAACTGGTCCCCTTATGCTTACAGCGCTCAGAACAAATGCTCATTGGTATTCTCGCCGTAATGAAGGCAGGGGGCGGCTTTGTTCCTTTGGATCCCAGCTTTCCATCAGAAAGAAGAAAACATATCCTGCCTGATACCGGAGCTCGTTTGATTATTACTGAATCAGCTTCTGTAAGTAAACTTGGATATGAGATACCAGATATCATCTGTCTTGATGATGAAAAGATGATTAAAGAACTCGGCAGCTTTAGAGCTGATAATCCTGAAACAAATGTAAAATCCGATAATTTAGCGTATGTCATTTATACCAGTGGAACAACGGGCAAGCCTAAAGGAGTAATGATAGAGCATACGAGTGTTGTCAACCTCATAGAAGAAATAAGAGGAATATATAACTTTTGTGAAATGGGCAGATTTAGTGCCTATACTTCTTATGTATTTGATGTTTCTGTTTCAGAATTTTTTAGTGCATTGTTGTACGGCAATGAATTACACCTATTGGACGAACATACTAAAAAAGATATTAATTTAGTTAAGGATTACCTTTTGACTCATGAGATTACCCATGCTTATCTTCCTCCCGTAATGCTTTCTTTATTGCCTCACTATGATTTCCCTTCTTTACAGACTTTGATGTATGCAGGTGAGCCTGGTGATGGAGAAACCGTGAAGTACTGGTCCCTTTATAAGAACATATATAATTTATATGGTCCTACTGAAGCAACTATTTATGCCACCTATAAACAAATACGGCATCATGATAGTAATCCTCTTAATATTGGAGTACCTCTAGGTAATACTTCAGTGTATGTTTTGGATTCCTATTTGCGTCCTGTTCCTATTGGAGCAGTCGGAGAGCTGTATATAGGTGGAGTTGGAGTATCAAGAGGATATTTAAACCTTCCTGAGCTTACTGCAGAGTGCTTTTTGTCTAATCCATTTCAGACTGAGCAGGAAAAAGCATCAGGCTATAATGGACGGATTTACAAAACCGGAGACCTTGTCCGTATTCTTACCGGTGGTGATCTTGAATATCTGGGCCGTAACGACTCACAGATCAAGATTCGTGGTTACCGCATTGAGCCCGGGGAGATTGAAGCAGCTCTTCTTGGATTGGTTGGTATCCGCCAGGCAGTAGTAATATGCAGGTTGAACAATATGGGTTTAAAGTATCTTACTGCTTACTATGTTTCAGAGAATCCGCTTGATTCTAGAGATATTTTAGTGTTATTATCAGAAGTGCTTCCTGATTTTATGGTTCCTTCGGCTTATGTACATTTGAAGGAGCTTCCGATAACCATAAACGGGAAATTAGATAAAAAATCATTACCAGAACCCTTATTTACAAGGGAGACGGAATATGCAAGCCCTCAGACGCCTTTACAGGAGCAGCTGGTAGAGATTTATGGAGAAGTGTTAGGTCTAGATTCAGATCATATCAGTATCCATGATGATTTTTTCCGATTGGGAGGAAGTAGTATTATGGTTATTAAATTGGTCAATAAAATTTATCATCAAACAGGAATACAGGCTACGGGAGGGATGGTATTCAATCATAAAAGTATTGCAGGTTTATCACGGGCTCTCGAAGATTTGCCAGAATTTGCCGTTGAAGAGATTAGGTCTGTACCTGTAAAGCAGGTCAGAGAGCAATACTTGTCCTTTGGTCAGGAAAGATTATGGTTTATTGAAAACTATGAAGGAGGAAGCCATGCCTATAATATTCCAATGGTTTTCCGATTAGATAAGAGAGTAACTCTCCGTTTTTTAGAAGATGCATTCCATATGCTTCTTGACAGGCATGAAGTTCTACGTACCCTTATTTTGACAGATCCTGATGGATCAGGATACCAGTACGTGAGTGATTATTCCGTGGAATTAACTTTGGTAAAGATAGAATGTTTTGAAGATTTTATGCAGACGCTTAGTGGGGAACTAAATGAAAGGTTTAATCTTCGGGAAGACTTGCCTATAAGAGT
>NZ_JCAIOM010000038.1:2086-5502 GCF_059587025.1 Chryseobacterium sp. DZ-32 | reverse complement strand
GATAAAGGATTTTTTAAAAATAAAATAAAAACTGGCGGCGGCCTACTCTCCCGCGTTAGCAGTACCATCGGCGCTGGTGGGCTTAACTTCTGTGTTCGGAATGGGAACAGGTGAGCCCCACCGCTAAAACCACCCTAAAGAAGGTATATAGCTTTAAGCATTAGGCCTGAAGCCTTAAGCTTATTGCGTTTTAAGCGATAAAAACTTTCACAAAGACAAAACCTTCGCTGCGCATAAAGAACTTGTCATTTATTATATTATAATTTCATATAGCAACCATAGGCTATAAATCTACGGGTAATTAGTACTACTTGGCTATGACATTACTGTCTTTACACCTATAGCCTATCAACGTCGTCATCTACAACGACCCTTAAAAGATGTCTCATCTTGAGGCGAGTTTCGCACTTATATGCTTTCAGTGCTTATCTCTTCCAAACGTAGCTACTCAGCGGTGCACCTGGCGGTACAACTGATACACCAGAGGTTTGTTCAATTCGGTCCTCTCGTACTAGAATCAAGCCCTCTCAAACATCTAACGCCCGCAATAGATAGAGACCGAACTGTCTCACGACGTTCTGAACCCAGCTCGCGTGCCACTTTAATGGGCGAACAGCCCAACCCTTGGGACCTTCTCCAGCCCCAGGATGTGACGAGCCGACATCGAGGTGCCGAACCTCCCCGTCGATGTGAGCTCTTGGGGGAGACTAGCCTGTTATCCCCGGAGTACCTTTTATCCTATGAGCGATGGCCCTTCCATACGGAACCACCGGATCACTATGTCCTGCTTTCGCACCTGATCGACTTGTTGGTCTCACAGTCAAGCACCCTTATGCCATTACACTCTACGCACGGTTACCAAGCGTGCTGAGGGTACCTTTGAAAGCCTCCGTTACTCTTTTGGAGGCGACCACCCCAGTCAAACTACCCACCACGCAATGTCCTTCTGAAAGAAGTTAGGCTCCAAGTAAGTAAAGGGTGGTATTTCAACGTCGGCTCCACAAACACTAGCGTGCCTGCTTCAAAGCCTCCCACCTATCCTACACATTACTTACTCAAAGTCAATACGAAGTTATAGTAAAGGTTCACAGGGTCTTTTCGTCCCATTGCGGGTAATCGGCATCTTCACCGATACTACAATTTCACCGAGCTCGTGGCTGAGACAGTGCCCAGATCGTTACACCATTCGTGCAGGTCGGAACTTACCCGACAAGGAATTTCGCTACCTTAGGACCGTTATAGTTACGGCCGCCGTTTACTGGGGCTTCAGTTAATGCCTTCGCTTACGCTAAGCACCTTCCTTAACCTTCCAGCACCGGGCAGGTGTCAGACCCTATACAGCATCTTTCGATTTAGCAGAGTCCTGTGTTTTTGATAAACAGTCGCCTGGGCCTCTTCACTGCGGCCACCATTGCTGATGGCGTCTCTTCTTCCGAAGTTACGAGACTATTTTGCCTAGTTCCTTAGCCACGACTCACTCGAGCACCTTAGGATTCTCTCCTCGACCACCTGTGTCGGTTTTGGTACGGGTTGCTTCACTTCGGCTTTTCTTGGATCAGATTACACTACAGCAGCTTCGCCCGAAGGCTAGGCCTTGACTATTCCGTCAGTCTCCAGCAGCTACATCCAACCGTCCCCTTTTATTGTGAGCAAGTATGGGAATATTAACCCATTGTCCATCCACTACCCCTTTCGGGTTCGCGTTAGGTCCCGACTAACCCTCAGCTGATTAGCATGGCTGAGGAAGCCTTGGTCTTTCGGTGAGCAGGTTTCTCGCCTGCTTTATCGTTACTTATGCCTACATTTTCTTTTCTATCCGCTCCACAATACCTCACAGTACTGCTTCGGCGCAAATAGAATGCTCTCCTACCAGATATATAAAATATAAATCCATAGCTTCGGTAATATGTTTATGCCCGATTATTATCCATGCCGGACCGCTCGACTAGTGAGCTGTTACGCACTCTTTAAATGAATGGCTGCTTCCAAGCCAACATCCTAGCTGTCAATGCAGTCCAACCGCGTTGTTTCAACTTAACATATATTTTGGGACCTTAGCTGTTGGTCTGGGTTCTTTCCCTCTCGGACATGGACCTTAGCACCCATGCCCTCACTGCCGTAGAACATTTATTAGCATTCGGAGTTTGTCAGGAATTGGTAGGCGATGAAACCCCCGCATCCAATCAGTAGCTCTACCTCTAATAAACTTATATACGACGCTGCACCTAAATGCATTTCGGAGAGTACGAGCTATCTCCCAGTTTGATTGGCCTTTCACCCCTACCCACAGGTCATCCGAAGACTTTTCAACGTCAACCGGTTCGGTCCTCCACTCTGTGTTACCAGAGCTTCAACCTGCCCATGGGTAGATCACAAGGTTTCGCGTCTAATCCTACTAACTATGCGCCCTATTCAGACTCGCTTTCGCTCCGGCTCCGGTACTTAATACCTTAACCTCGCTAGTAAAATTAACTCGTAGGCTCATTATGCAAAAGGCACGCCGTCACAGCATTACGCTGCTCCGACCGCTTGTAGGCGTACGGTTTCAGGTTCTATTTCACCCTTCTATTCGAAGTGCTTTTCACCTTTCCTTCACAGTACTTGTTCACTATCGGTCTTTCAGGAGTATTTAGCCTTGGAGGATGGTCCCCCCATATTCAGACAGGATTTCACGTGTCCCGCCCTACTCATTTATCATCTCTATATGCCTTTCGAGTACAGGATTATCACCTTCTATGATTGTTCTTTCCAGAACATTCCTCTAAACATAAAAAGACTTTTGGGCTAATCCGCTTTCGCTCGCCACTACTTACGGAATCTCTTCGATTTCTTTTCCTCCGGGTACTTAGATGTTTCAGTTCTCCGGGTTTGCTCCTCTTACGAGGTGACATATCTTCAATATGCCGGGTTGCCCCATTCGGATATCTGCGGATCAATTCGTGTGTGCCAATCCCCGCAGCTTTTCGCAGCTTACCACGTCCTTCGTCGCCTCTGAAAGCCTAGGCATCCGCCATACGCCCTTAACGATTTCTTTCCTATTGGTTACTCAAGCGCTTTATGCGCTCGGTTTTCTCTTTGTGATGTCTTTACCGTTAATGTCAATGATCTTAAATCTATTTCTGATTTAATTCGCAAATATTGTTTTTGGCTCTATTTGCTTTTTTAAAACTAAACCATCTATGATGGTGGAGAATAAGGGAGTCGAACCCTTGACCTCCTGCGTGCAAGGCAGGCGCTCTAGCCAGCTGAGCTAATTCCCCCTCTAGGTGCTGCAGGCTTTACGCTATAAGCTTTAGGCGTATCGCCTACTGCTTCCAGCTTAATGCTTACCGCTTTAATTAGTAGTCTCGGGCAGGCTCGAACTGCCGACCTCTACATTATCAGTGTAGCGCTCTAACCAGCTGAGCTACGAGACT
>NZ_JCAIOM010000038.1:0-1870 GCF_059587025.1 Chryseobacterium sp. DZ-32 | reverse complement strand
GACGCTCTAAAATGAGATGTTCCAGCCGCACCTTCCGGTACGGCTACCTTGTTACGACTTAGCCCTAGTTACCTGTTTTACCCTAGGCAGCTCCTGTTACGGTCACCGACTTCAGGTACCCCAGACTTCCATGGCTTGACGGGCGGTGTGTACAAGGCCCGGGAACGTATTCACCGCGCCATGGCTGATGCGCGATTACTAGCGATTCCAGCTTCATAGAGTCGAGTTGCAGACTCCAATCCGAACTGAGACCGGCTTTCGAGATTTGCATCACTTCGCAGTGTAGCTGCCCTCTGTACCGGCCATTGTATTACGTGTGTGGCCCAAGGCGTAAGGGCCGTGATGATTTGACGTCATCCCCACCTTCCTCTCTACTTGCGTAGGCAGTCTCACTAGAGTCCCCAACTTAATGATGGCAACTAGTGACAGGGGTTGCGCTCGTTGCAGGACTTAACCTAACACCTCACGGCACGAGCTGACGACAACCATGCAGCACCTTGAAAAATGTCCGAAGAAAAGTCTATTTCTAAACCTGTCATTTCCCATTTAAGCCTTGGTAAGGTTCCTCGCGTATCATCGAATTAAACCACATAATCCACCGCTTGTGCGGGCCCCCGTCAATTCCTTTGAGTTTCAAACTTGCGTTCGTACTCCCCAGGTGGCTAACTTATCACTTTCGCTTAGTCTCTGAAACTTACATTCCAAAAACGAGTTAGCATCGTTTACGGCGTGGACTACCAGGGTATCTAATCCTGTTCGCTCCCCACGCTTTCGTCCATCAGCGTCAGTTGTTGCTTAGTAACCTGCCTTCGCAATTGGTGTTCTAAGTAATATCTATGCATTTCACCGCTACACTACTTATTCCAGCTACTTCAACAACACTCAAGACCTGCAGTATCAATGGCAGTTTCACAGTTAAGCTGTGAGATTTCACCACTGACTTACAGATCCGCCTACGGACCCTTTAAACCCAATAAATCCGGATAACGCTTGCACCCTCCGTATTACCGCGGCTGCTGGCACGGAGTTAGCCGGTGCTTATTCGTATAGTACCTTCAGCTACCCTCACGAGGGTAGGTTTATCCCTATACAAAAGAAGTTTACAACCCATAGGGCCGTCGTCCTTCACGCGGGATGGCTGGATCAGGCTCTCACCCATTGTCCAATATTCCTCACTGCTGCCTCCCGTAGGAGTCTGGTCCGTGTCTCAGTACCAGTGTGGGGGATCACCCTCTCAGGCCCCCTAAAGATCGCAGACTTGGTGAGCCGTTACCTCACCAACTATCTAATCTTGCGCGTGCCCATCTCTATCCACCGGAGTTTTCAATACCGAATGATGCCATTCAGTATATTATGGGGTATTAATCTTCCTTTCGAAAGGCTATCCCCCAGATAAAGGCAGGTTGCACACGTGTTCCGCACCCGTACGCCGCTCTCAAGATCCCGAAAGATCTCTACCGCTCGGCTTGCATGTGTTAGGCCTCCCGCTAGCGTTCATCCTGAGCCAGGATCAAACTCTCCATTGTATGTTTGTCTGACTCACTCAAAGTTTTTAACGCTTTAGTTTTTCCTTACTTGGTTGTTATATTGTATGTCAATGATCTTTATATCTTCCGCTTTTCAACGAAGCAATCTCTCTGTCAGTGTCGCTCCGTATTTGCGAGTGCAAAAGTAAAACTTTATTTTTTAATGACCAAATGTTTTTGAAGAAAATTTTAAAGTTTTTTAAGTAACCTTAATTCTTCTCAAAACCTCAATCTCTATACTCCTGCGCTCCCTCTAATTGGGACTGCAAAGATACAAACTCTTTTTAAACTGGCAACTTTTTTTACAAAAAAATTTAAAGTTTTTTTCGTCCGTCTCTTTTTTG
>NZ_JCAIOM010000037.1:0-5960 GCF_059587025.1 Chryseobacterium sp. DZ-32 | reverse complement strand
TGATGATTTTTTGTTGTGTTGTCATAATACTTAATCTGTTTTAAAGTTATTTAATTTGATTATAACTGTCAGATTAAATATTGACTAATTCACCTATAAGTATTATTTTAATATCTATAAGACCATTTCACAATTTCCCACCCATTAACCTTACAAAATTCTGCGTATTCCTGCGCGCTCCATAATGGGAAAATTCTTTCTTCCAGCTCTAAAGCAATAACACTTTCAATCTCTTCTTGATTCATTATTAGTACTGTTCTAATTCTTCTTGCAAATCTGTGTATAGGCCACTAGATGAAATTATCGTTCCTTTAGCATTTGGTGTAAGAAAAACATTTACTAATGTTTTATCATTAGTTATACCTGGTATCATTTTTCAATAAAGTTTTCTAGTTGTATTACTTCAGGTTTATAATTTTTCCATTGATCAACTGCACAAAGTACAGCAAATTCTTTTTCTGGCCATACAGGAAATATTTGATTATCATCATGATCTCCTAGTACTCCCGCCAGTCAATCTCTGCGATATTTCCGTTGTATTTACCAATAACATAATAGGATTTATCTTTTATAACACCTAAATTTGTTTAAAATTTGATTTCAAAAAAGGTATGAAAAGAAAGCAAGTACAAAGACATCACTATTTCAGGTTAATTTTAGTTTCGATTTTTATCGGTATCCTTACTTCTTTCCTGGCATATTCATTAAAGTTGATTACTGAGCATTTTCAGAAACTAATCTTTACTTTTGCCGAAAAACAGTATGTTATTCTCTTTATTTTTCTTCCGACTATTGGGATTACGGCAATTTATTTTTTAAGAAAATACCTTTTCCGCAACAGAAGAAATAAGGGAATTACCGAAATTTACAAAACTGTTGACTATAGAAAAGATCATTTGCCCCTTTTTAAAATTCCGTCACATTATATCAATGGCTTTCTAACAGTCATATTCGGCGGTTCCACAGGAATTGAGGTTTCTACCGTTGTGGCAACTGCAACCATAGGAAATGCAGTGTACAAAAAACAATTTTCCGCCAATGTTTACAAGTTAGAGCTCATCTGTGCCGGCGTGGTGGCAGGTGTGGCTGTTTTGTTCGGAAGTCCTCTTGCTGGCTGGCTTTTTGCAATGGAAGTTATTGCCCGGAAATTTAACAAAACGCTTTTTATCAGCTGTACGGCATCGGCACTTGTTACCTGGATTTTCATGATATTTCTAAAAAGTGAGCCATTGCTTCCCATCAACATTACTGAATGGAAATGGGTGGCTGTTCCGTTCTTTGTAATTTTAAGCTTATTGGGTGGGATTTTATCCGTTTATTTTACCGTTTTGGTGATTAAAATTAAAACTTTCTTCTCAGGGATTAACAACAATTTTTTGAGGGTAAATCTCGGTGCTTTAATCGTGGGAAGTATCATATTTTGTTTTCCGTTTCTGTATGGAGACAGCTATCATTCGCTTTCAGAAATCCTGAATCATCCTCAAAGTTATTCACTGTATATTCTTTTGTTTTTGATATTTCTAAAGCCTTTGGCATCTGCGCTTACGCTGGGAGCAGGAGGAGATGGTGGCGTTTTTGCGCCCAGTATTGTTGCTGGTGCTTTTCTGGGATTTGCATTTTCCTATTCTTGTAATACTTGGTTCGGAACCTCTTTAATTTATCTTAATTTCGTTTTGGTGGGAGCGGCAGCTACATTGTCAGCTTCTATTTATGCACCCTTTACGGCACTTTTCTTGGTATGTAATCTGGTTCCGAATGGTTTCGAATTGTTTTTCCCGATTTTGATAGGATGCCTGATTTCCAAAACTTTTGCTAAAAAGCTTTACCCATACAACGTTTATAATTATCCGTCGTAGAAATTGATGTAAAATAAAAAACAGAATTATAGTTTAATAATGTAAGGTAATTTCAATACAATACAATCAATTAACGGATTACTATGGTCAATTTTTCAAGATTCTACACTCATTGCATCATTAACAATTAAAAGAGAGGTTAATTTCATCATAATTTTTTATATGTTTTTTTAGTACGTTAATCAAACTTATTGCTTTCATTGAAAATTGGCTTCTTTTGATTCTTATTAGTATAAAATTCTTCAAGTGATATTATCGATTTTCTGCTGTAGATAAGCTATTCAACTATTGCATATTTTTATAGGATTCTTTCAAATCAAAATAACAGTTTTCACAAATCAGTGTTATCCCCGCGCATTTTTCAGACTCCTCATTCCAACCATCAGATTCAACTCTGACTTTTTCAAATTCACTCACCATACCTGTATCTTCATCTTCTTCCAGTTCCATCTCCTTATACGTATCAAATACTCCTTCAAAGCCTTTGGGAATTTCAAGATCAAATGCTCGCAGACAAAATGCAGGTTGTGAATAGCCATGATTTTCACAATCAACTTTCTTTTGCTTGAACATTTTTACTTCTGATGATTGTTCATCAGGAATGTTGATGACTAAAAGGTATTTCTCTAAATCATCAGTATTGACTTTATACACGCCAATACCTTTTAGAAAATCAAAACAAATGGAAGATAATTCCCACCCATCATACTCATCACTTGGGAAAGTTCCTTTATAAAGTTTTTCATAATTATTTCAACACCGAATTCTTTTACTACCAGAAGTTCATTTCTATTCTTTTTAATAGAATGGCCATTACACCAGCTCCAAATCCAGGTTTTTGATTAAAAAAAATAGGTCCTATATAGGTATGTATTCAAATTCACAGTCATCAAACCAATTTGCATATGAATCAATTTTATAAATTTCCTAGAACTCATCTTGGACGTTAACTAGTTTATCTAATCTTTGTTTACTATACTCTTCGTAATTCATTTTCTAATATTGTAATAATTGGCTTAAACCAGAAACATTAATAATTTCTTACTTTAAACTTTCTTTTATCCATTTCGTTGATTTCAAAAATCGCTTTGATACATCGTCGCTCCATTCTGCATAGTCAACCTCATAGGTCCTACAATTCTCATTTTGCATAATTACCTGTTCAACTTGCAAAAGCCTTTTATTTTCAATAATTTGCTGATACTTCTTGAAATTTCCTGTTCCAGGCAGGAGTAGGATTAGCACTTCTAGCTGAATCGAAAAAATTAATCAGCTGAACTTTAATTTCAAAGTCTTTCCAATTATCTTCTGATATCTCCAAATTCAAAATATCGTAATAATCTTATAGCAGCCTTGTTTATTGGAAGATCATCTCCCAAAATTTTGAAAAAGATTACCATACATTATCCGGTCTTTCTTTTTTGTTTTTATCATAATCATAATAACTGGTAAACACGCAGAATATAGGTTTTAAAACAGCTTTCTGTTAATTTCAGTAAATAACTCCTCATATTGTTTTATCTGATGACGATTTAGTGTTAGTTGAAAAACTATAGTAAAATAGCGAAAATACTACAGATTAACAGCCGTAAAGAAAACAACAATATCCTAGATTTGTAATAACTCTTTAAAGTACAATAGCTTTAGGCTGTGAATACAATTATAAGTAATAGCATTCTAATAGCTTTGAAAAAAAGATGAAGAATAGGTAAACGTTACCCAGGATTTGTTAGAGATAAATTATTCATAATAATCAATCAAAGTCAAAATCCCGGTATATGTATTATTGCGAAGGATAAGTTGACCTGAAAAAATAAACCGGCACACTTCATCCGAAGCTGAATTATTTTTCAAATTAATTAAAATATTTATCACATGAGAAAAATGTATTTATTACCCACGATTTTCCTTGGAGTATTATCTTACGGACAAGTAGGGATCAATAGCCTGACTCCCAAATCGACCCTGGATGTAACGAGTAAAACAACGGATGGTAGTGCTTCCGAAGGACTTATTATTCCCCGTGTTACTGGTAACTCACTTCATGCCGCTGAAGCTGCGGGAGTGTATGCTGATGATCAGCATGCTACATTAGTCTTTGTAACGGCAGCACCTGATCCTGCCAACCGTACCGGCCAGGTGGAAGGGATGGATGACGCTGGTTTTTATTATTTTAATGCGGGTAGTAACCGCTGGGTAAAAATGGTATCCAGTGGTACCAATACTGCTGCGTTAACCCAGATGTTGTGTTCAGCTTCCATTGATATTGGAGTTCTGGAAGCAGGGGAACCTGCTGCTGGTATTAATACCTCCATTCCTTATAACGGAGGTAACGGAGGTATTTACTCCTCTGTAAGTGTGTCTTCTACCGGGGTAACCGGTCTTACAGCCACACTTCCTTCCGGTACATTGAATAATGGCAGCGGTACATTCACCTTTAATATTACGGGAACTCCTTCTGCTGCGGGTACTGCCGTGTTCACTATCAGTATAGCCGGCGAGACTTGCGGTTTTACTCGTACTGTGGGGGCGGGAGGATCTTTTCCTGATGTAGTTCCTGTTATTATTAATGGAGAAACTCGTCAGATGATGACTCATAACTTAGGAGCGGATACTTCTCTGGATCCTAACATTCCTAATCAGGGAATTATGGGGAGTTATTATCAATGGGGTAAACTGAATCCTGTCGCTACAGCTTCAACAGGTAGCGGTAATATTTCAGGATGGAGCACAGCTGCTGCGGCTAATAAAGCCTGGAATTCCGGTACCGAGGCTGCTCCTGTAAAGACGGATAATGACCCATGCCCCGACGGATTCAGAGTACCTACTCGAAACGAGTGGACAAGCTTTAACAGCAACTCTACAACAAGTATCATTGGAACACCATGGGCGACAACTAATACAGGTGGAGCAACTAAGTATAATGCAGCAAGAATATTTGTGAACAACGGGAGTACCTTAACCTTTCCTGCCGCAGGGAACCGGAACCGCAGTACGGGGGAATTGTTCAACCGTGCCTACCGCGGCTTCTATTGGAGTAGTACGGAGAATAGTACCTACGCCTACAACCTCAACTTCAGTAGCAGTACAATTACCCCTGCGAACGACGGCAACCGTACGGACGGATTTTCTGTACGTTGTATTTCAGAATAGATCCTATTCATTTAATTCATTAGTCTATTAAGCGGAATTTATTTGACCATTTAGGCGAAATTTAACATTTGTCAATATAATGTAAATTTGTTTTATAGCTTTTAAAATGTTATCAAAGCAATAAGTATTAATACAGTATTAAAATAAGTTTTTGAGTTTGGTTTAAATCAGTGCGGCAGAGTAATTTGCCGCACTTTTGAAAAAAATAAAACTAATCATGAACATCAAACAAAAACTAGTACATGAATAACAATACCATACACTGTTACAGACAGTGCATATTCTGAACTGCATACGAGCAAAGGGCTTATCGGATTGGATTAAGGAAAAGTATAAGGACAGTTCAAAATATCTGAAAACTTTTGCAAGTATTAGTTTTCCGGATAGTGTTGTTTTGCATAAAATTATTGCTCTGTTTGAAACTGAAGACCATATGATAGAATAAATGGATTTTCATCTGAAAATACAACTTCAAGAAGGTATTTCAACCGAGGGACTTAGACAATGGAAAGAAAAGGTGGCAAATCCAGATCCTAAAAAATAAAATTGTGTCATTTAGTTTAGAAACAAAGACACTCATTGATGCTTTTGAATTTATCCGGGAAAAACAGTCAGATCTTATTGTAAGCTAAATTGATATGCCTTGATAAAATAATGCTTTTATCAAGTGCTAAAGAAAAGGTTGAAATCTTAAGATTACTTATAAGTTTGATTAATAATTTAAAAACAGTTTCCCTGAAAGAATTCGTTGTATTATCGGACAAAACCGAAACAATCAGTAGGCAGATCAATGCCTGGCATCTTCAACAAATAAAAAGGAAACATACTAAATAAATATTTATAGGTGAGAGTCATAGTATCATTATCTACACTAATGTGTAATAGCCACGACTTTATCTGACAGTTAGGGGTTAAAAATAATTGTCAGTTATCCAATATTATCCTTACTTC
>NZ_JCAIOM010000036.1:0-11428 GCF_059587025.1 Chryseobacterium sp. DZ-32 | reverse complement strand
TAACCTGTTTCCATAGAAATCTACAATATGAAAATTCAACACCAATGTTCCTTTTCTACCTAAAAACCCGAAACTCGAAACACAATAACCCGAACCTCATCATTCATCATTTATCATTTATCATTTATTATCATTAACGACTCCTACCCTAGCCCTGATAGTAATGGTTACCCCGCAGCTTGGGTTGGAGGGTGGCTGGTTTTAGGTGTGGGGGCTCTTCGGCTTCGCTCAGGGTGACAGCGTTGGAGTGCGTGGGCGCGAGGAGTATGAATGGATAGCAGGAAATAGCTCCTGAGAAAATTGGAGAGTTGGAGTGTTTGAAGAAATGACAACAAGATTATATTATATATAAGATAAGCTTAATCAAACAATCTAAGCTGCTGGTCGCGGGTTCCCGTGAAGTTGGATGTTGAAAGCTTTGGAAATTCTTTGCCTTCAAAAAACTTCTTTCTGCCGATCTTAAAGGTGGTATGAATCATTTCTGCAATATTTCCCTCTCCTTTTTGTCTTTCAAAATATCTTTTATCTCCAAGTTTTCCACCCCGCATGGATCTGATGAGATTTAGAACTTTTTGTGCCCTGTCCGGAAAATGAGCTTCAATCCAGTTAACAAAAACAGGTTCTACGGTATCATTTAAGCGTACCAAAGTATATCCGAAACCTAAAGCACCGGCATCCGAAATGGCTTTCAATATATTTAAAGGTTCATCACTATTGAGTCCCGGGATAATGGGCGCTATCATAACATGTACGGGAATATTGTTTTGGGAAAGGATTTCCACTGCTTTTAATTTATTTTTTGCAGAACTCGTTCTCGGCTCCATCTTTCGTCTCAATTCTTCGTTGATGGTTGGAATGCTTAGAGAAACTGACACCAGTTTTTGTTCTGCCATAGGTTTTAAAATATCAAGATCTCTTAACACAAGCGCATTTTTTGTCAGAATATTGACAGGATGTCTGTAATCAAGACATACCTGTAGTAATTTTCTGGTAATTTCAAATTGTCTTTCCGCCGGCTGATAGCAGTCGGTGTTTCCGGACAATAGAATCGGGGCAGCTTTGTATCCTCTTTTCTGAAAAAATTTCTCCAGCAACTCAGGGGCATTTTTCTTTACCATGATTTTTCTTTCAAAATCAACCCCGGCACTATAACCCCAGTATTCGTGGGTTGGCCTTGCAAAGCAGTAAGAACAGCCATGTTCGCATCCCTGATAAGGATTCATCGAATATTCCATTGGAAGGTCTTCACTTTTAACCTGATTGACAATGCTTTTGGGAAATACTTCCGTAAAAGAAGTCTTTACGGTTTCGAAATCTTCATCTTCTGGTTCATAGGTATACCTGTCGAAACGATTGACAACGTTTCGCTGAGCTCCCTGACCTTTTATGAAATTTTCGTTTTGCATTCCGGTGTAAAATTAGAATGGAATTTTTATAAAATAATGAGTTTTAACATTAAAGTTTTCCACAAAAAAATCCAACACTTTCAAAAGCGTTGGATTTAAACATAATTAAATATATTTTTTTACTACTTCAGCGCGAATAATTCTACTCCATGAGTTTCATCATCATTATTTTTTTCATCAAAGTGTCTGTGATAGTCCGAATAGGAATCACTATATTTTTTATCTTTTTTAGTCAAAATTTTTTTAATGCTTATTAAACTCAATACTGCCAAAAGACCAACTCCTCCTGCCAGTAAAACTCCAACTTCTTTTTTCATATTTTCTCTGATTTATTATTGATACCATTGCAAAAAGCATACCTATTTTATTTTTTTTAATTATAAATTTTGTTAACATTCAACTTTATTTTTAGGAAAATTACAATCTGCTATTTTTCTTATATTTAAGATAGCAATGGTTTAATTATTGTACTTAAAAATAAAAATATTATTATGGAAAATCCAGAAAACATTGACAGAATGACAACCTTGAGCCAAGTGATGAAAACGCTTTCTGAACGAGGAATACACAGAGAGTTCAGAATGAACGAAAAATGTGAAATGAAGTTTGAAAATTCTGAGAAAGTGTATCAACCCTCTGAACTGGTCATTTTAAAAACTTATCGCTTCGAGGGAGACAGCAATCCTGATGATAACGCCGTACTGTATGTAGTGAAGGACAATGCAGGAAATCGTGGGATGATTATAGATTCCTATGGTGCAGACAGCAATTATCCAGGTGAAGAATTTGATAAGTTTTTAAGAGATATCCCTATTCAGGAAAGTGATGAATTCAATTTTTAACAACTCAATCACATATTAATTTTTTAAACCATTAAGGTTGTTTTCAATTAAAAACTGTACAGTGGTTATGACTGGCAGCCAAAGGATCTGTCTTAATGGTTTAAAGAATTATTCTTTAGTTTTTCCCTTTTTTCTGAACACATTATTCAGGAAGCCTTTCTTTTCTTTTTTCTCTGCTTCCGGTTGGGGAGTTTCTTTTTTATTTTTTATTTCCTGTTTTATTTCTTTTACCGATTGTTTCATATCCTTTACAGAAGAAACTGCTTCTTTGACTTTCTTTTCTGTTTTTTCAACATTTTTACCAATCAGGGTTTTCTTCAATCCCTGCTCTATTCCTCTCCAGAAGAGATTAAAGAAAGACTTTGTGGGGTCACGTTCCACATTTTCTACAGTAACGGCTTCCGGAAAGCGCCCTGAATCCGATCTCAGAAAAACATTGGCAACAGCAGTCAGAAAACCTTTCTTCTCATGATTATTCTTATTTAATACGGCAATTTTTAAGTCTTTATGTTTAAGATTAAAGGTTCCGTGCAATCCCGCAGGATTTCCTTTGAAATTAAAAAGCATTTCCTGAATAGTTCCTGCAGTAGCTGTCACATGAAGGTAAGGCCTGATGAAAGGATTGATTCCATTTGCCGGAAGATCGGTTGTTTTTCCGGAAATTGCAAATCTATCATTATGATCTGCAACATCAAAGTTCCAGTTGACAGAAAGTGGTGACAGGTTCATGAAAGAACAATTGATGTTAATATCTACTTTTGTTGATTTTCCTTTAATTTTAGCTGAATTCAGGTTTTTAACGTTCATATTAAAGTTGCTAAAGGCCAATTTTCCCGGTCCCATACTTTCGGGAGTATCTTCTTCGTAGACTAGGACAGAGTTTTTCAGATCCAGGTTATGAATGGTCATCGGAATCTTAATGGAACGCAGCATTTTAGAATATAATGCTTTTATTTTTGGATCGTCCTTAGGAATTTTACTTCTGAAAATATTGGCATTTGCAGACTCAATGCCTACCTGTGAAGCATGTATCATTTTATTATGAGAAAACAGATCCCATTCTCCTTCTGCGGTAATTTGTCCGGCTTTTATATCATAGAGATCTCTCTCAACAGGTATCATTTTGATAAACTGCGCTCTTGAAACGAGAGGTTTCATGGCAAAATTGTTAATCTGCACCTTATTTTTATTCAGCTTAAGAAGCCCAAGGCTCATGTTGTAAAACTGAGTTTTATAAGCGAGGTTTCTGGTGGTAATATAATAATCTTTCACTTTGAAGGACATTCCCGGCTGATTGGGTTTAGGTGATAATTCAATATTATTTACCGTTGCATTAAGATCGTGGAAAGTCAAGGGCTGTTTTCCTTTATCATAAGTAATGTTTGAATTTTTTAAAGATGTTTTTCTTATAATAAGTGATTTAATAATACCAGGCTCAGGAGATTTACTGGCTGGTTTTTCACCTGCTTTAAAGGTTCCGTTTACATTTTCTACAAGAAGATCCTTGATATCAACATTCAGCTTTTTGTCAATGAATTCCAGTTTATTGATATTAAAAGCAATATGATCTGTTTTTAACATTACTGTTGCTTTTCTCTCTGCAGGATGCCCTGGTGTCAGTACGACATCCCTGACTTCACCGTTTGCAGGCTTCAGCGCAAGACTTCGCATTGTAATATTCTGAGCATTGGAGTATTCAATATCCTTTCCGGCAATGGTAAAATCTTTGTAACCTATCGGAATAACCTGTTCAGAAGTTTCTTTATTAAACATCAGCTGATTGATATTTACACTAAGATTCCCTACTGACAGAAGATTATTTCCATCCGGTTTTGTGATCTTTACTATGGCATTATCCAGCTTTATATTTTTTAAATCAACTTCAAAATTTGATTTTTTTTCAGCTTTCTTAGTCTTTACTCCTGTATTATAGACTGTCAGAACAGGATTCCGGAATTCTGCATTCGTAAGTGAAACTTTATTTTTGTTTAAAATAACATCCGTAAAATCCATTTTGGGAACTGCAAATTCAAATAATCGAGCCTTTTTAGGATAAAACTTTTTAAACTGAGCAAAGGAGAGCAGCGGAGTCAATCTGAAATTCTCAACAGCCATCTGCCCGTTACTTGTATTGATACTACTGATGGTAACCGCATACGTATCATCAGGACGAAGAAAGAATTTTTCTCCTTTGATGCTGTATTTGTCAAAAACGACGGGTAGTTTATTTTCTACAGATTCTTCTGTCATCTGTAAATTTTCTACAAACAGATCCAGTTGTTGTACAGATAGAAATTTCTGCTTTGTATGCCTGAAAACAGCAATTTTACCTTCGTTAATTCTTATATTTTCAAATGAAACCGGATTTCTTTTCTTTCCGGTTTTGCGGTCGACAGGTTTAGCAAGAATGACATTCAAATTAGGTTTAGCCAGCAAAAGGTCTGACGAGCTGATTCTTTTATTAAAAACAGCATCATAAATTCCGAAACGGCTTATTTTCAAGGTATCAATAGTTCCCTGCAAACCAATAACGTCTGTATTTTGCGGATCTTTACTATTAACTGAAATTCCAGTAGCAAAAATATTTCCGGTTCCTAAATCCACATCTAGGGTTTTGTAGGAAACCTGATAGTCAGTATTCTTTTTTATATATTCCGGAAGCTGGGTTTTAAGCCAAATATTTAAACCGAAATTCGCGGCAAGAAGAATTCCTGCCAGAACTCCGAAACCTATGAGTAAATTTTTAATCCACCTATTCATATCCTGATCTTGTTAAATGTAAGTTTAAATATAAGATTATTAAGTGCAATTTTTACTTGTTTACACTTTGTAATAATAAAATTAATATGATTTATCACTTTAAAAAGGAAAATATTTCATTCTAAAAACAGCAAAAGACCATCTCAATTGAGATAGTCTTTTGTCAATAAAAACAACATTCGTTTATTGTAGTAATTAATTATTCTTTTACTATTTTTTTTGACGCAGCTTCTCCTCGTCTGTTCTTAAAAAAAACAATATAATTTCCCTGCTGCAGATGAGAAACATCTATAACATTTTTTCCATTCTTAAGGTTTCCAGCCAACGCAGTTCGCCCGTCAGCGGTATATAAGACATAGGATATATCTTCTTTGGAAATTACACTAATCACATTCTTAACGCGGGTTGCATCAATTTCAGCAAAAGACAACTTACCTTTTGCCATATCATGTACTGCTAATGTTGCATTAGGATTATATCTGTAAGTAAATGTTACTGGCGTTCCGTATTCATTATTAAAATCATCCACCAGATAATATTTTATTATATAGTCAATTGGGAATGTTCCGGAACCTGTATCTGCATTCCACATAGTATACCCACTTGAAACTTCAGAATTTGCAGGAATATTGATTGCCGGTTTGGAATTTCCGGGATAAACTGCTCCTAAAATTATAAATGGCAGACATGTATTCTGGTAACAGAATTGAAAACTACTTCCGTCAGCATTGATAATATTCATAACTTTTGCGCGAACATTAATCGGAACAGCAGAGTTATTTTTAATTTTATAGTGTAAGGTTGCCAGATTTTCATCTACAGTGTTATAAGTAATAACACTTCCGTCATTTATTGGTGTCTCATCTTCTCTTGCTAGACTAAGCTGCGCTTTCCCATAAAAAGAGATAAGAAAAGACAGAAATATCATGTAGTAATTAATATTTTTCATAATTTTTAAATTTATAAAACCAGGAAGCCGCGCTACAGCTTCCCGGATTGTGAGAAATTACTTAATAATTAACTTTTTAATAACCGGTTCCGCATCTTTTTCTTTAATAGAAACCAGATAAGTTCCTTTTACAAAGTTGTGTACAGAAATCGGAGTATTAGGCTCTGCATTTTCTTTTTCAAGAATTGTTCTTCCACTGACATCAAAAATTTTAATGTCTGCCTTTCCTTTTCCGTCAATTTTGAAATAGTCTTTTGCGGGGTTAGGATATAACATATGTTCATTGTTTGTCTTTTCAGCAGCATGAACCCCTAATGTTGTGTTTATGGCAAATGGCCCTGCTGCATTAACAATTTCGCCGGTTGTACCATCCAATAAAAGCAAAGCAACTTTTATTTTATCCAGGTTATATGCAGTTGGAATATCTGCTGTAAATGTATAGTTTACAACCTGACCGTCAGTTAGGGTGGAAGGTATAGATCCTGCCTGCCCGGCATATCCTCCCAACAGCATTCTGCCCACATGATCATAAACCATATCCGCAGCAGGCACCGGGTTGGGTTTACTTTCATATCCACCCATAGATGTAGTGCTCCCAGCATAGTAATTTGCCTGGTTATAGCCCGAAGTAGTACCTTTTACTTCATCTTCTATAACCACAGCAACGAATCTGAAGTTAGCATTTGTAAAGTTGGTTCTGAAAACAGCAGATGCATTGAATGTTAAAATTCTTCCTGCCAGGGAAGATGTTGCATTTAGTGCAACAGGAACAATCAATGATTTCCTTGCATTAATAAACTCAGAGAAATCAGAACTAACACTCTGTCTCAGAAGACTTCTGTCCACATTCATTCCTGGAAAGCTATTAAAGTTTGCTCCTGTATTATATTCAGCCAAAGTCATAGGATCATTATTATGTACTGCAATTCCTATAAAATCATTAGGAAAACTATTTTCAGCATTATGCATTGCAACCGCCCCTCTAGGGCAATAACCACACCATGTTCCCGTACCTTCTTCAATCACTACTTTTTTAGGCGAATTCTGGCTTACACTTATAAATTGGGTGGACAATGTATTGTCTGCAGGAGTAGCATCCGCTGCTCCGTTGACTCCGGTAACAGATACAATAATATTTTTATTTACGACTGTAGAATAGTTTACGGCATTTGAATGCGTAATTTCTTTTTCCTGCCCAATAGCTAAAGGCGCCGCTAAGGGTATTACAGCAGAATGGTCTGTGCCATCATTCCAGTTAAGGGTGACATTATTAACACTTTGTGCCCCATTATTTTTTACAGTTGCTTTGATAAAATAATCCGTATTGGTCACTCCATATCGACTTAAAGATAAATTTGTAAGAGCTACATCATAATCTGCAAGACTTTTGACTTGGATATTATCCAAAATGAGGTAATACTGATCTGTACAATCATAATGTCTGAAAGAAATATAAACTTGCTGCCCAATAAAGGAACTCACATTGATCACTCTGTTTTGAAAGCCACCTGCAGCCACAGTTTCTGTATACACAGGTGTGGAAGCAGTAATAGCTCCTGAAGCGTTGGTTGTTGTAACATATACTGAATACTTTTCGTTTGGATCATTAGAATATGTTGCCAAATTATAGACCAGATATGCATTAGAAGCAGTAACAGTACTTAAGTTAATAAGCGGGGAAGTGATCAGATTGTTTGGCGTAAGTGCTCCGGTTCCATTAACATAAGAAAAGGAAGTCAATGATCCGCTTCCAAAGCCTGCATTTACACTAGAAACATTCATATTAGTCCATTGTTTCCCATCTCCGTCAATATCAGTACTCACCCATCCGTTGAGTCCTGCAGTATTAAAATCCTGACTGTAATAAGTCTGTGAGTAGTGTATCCCGAATATCAGGATAAGCACCGAAAATAAAATCTTTTTCATTTGTTTTAAAAATTTAAGTTTAGTAAATAATAGTTTTATAAAAATTCATAAGTATTGGATATGCCTATCTTTTCTTCTCTCACGTTCAGTGCAATTCCATTACTATCCATTACCATCACGATAATTTTAAGATGATCACGATGGTAATCTGAAGGAATAGAGTATTGAAATGATCGGGAGTATTCATTGGAAATTCCTGTCTGGGAATCCGGAATATTTTCTCCTGCAACAGATGAAGTCAGTTTAGCCCGTAAAACATTATGGTGTACATAATCATAAATAGTAGGTGGCCCCAAAGCCGGGACATAATTCTTTTGTTTACCCACCAGCTCGTCTTCTACTATAAACGCAGCTATTTTAAGTCCTGAAAAGGCTTGGGCAAAAGAAATCCGGGCATCAACATTCAGAGTATTGCCAGATATATCAGAGCCTATTCTTATCCCTATTTTACTGAAGGCTTTTAACTGAGACAACGGTAACGACATATCGGTATAATTTTCACTGTCATCCCACATTGTATTTCTGTTAATAAACATAGTAGGCCAGCCAAGATCCACCCCGGTTACATTTTTAAACTGCTCTACCTCAGCACTTACGGCATTCGACCACGGATCCTGCCCACTAGGCCCATGAATCCCGATAAAGACAAAACCATCATCGGTCTGCAGTCTCAGATTTTTGGCTCTGGCCCCTGCACGGGTACAGTTTCCACACCATGTACCGGTAAAATCTTCGTATAAAATTCTATGTTTAAAATTGACTCCGTCATTGATGACAGCATTTACAGATATAGGATTTGCAGGGAGGTTTCTGTATCGGGCACTGATAGTATAAGCTCCTTTCTCTACAGGCGTATAGATATTTCCGTTTATCAGCTGATTATTGACAAAAATTTCACTTTCTGAAGTAATGTCATTATTGAGATTATCCTTTATTCTGAATGTAAAGCTTTTTCCCAATAGTTTTTCGTTACCTCCTTCTGAAGAAATGGTAAGATAAGTCGCAACAGTATCTCCTTCGTCGCTTGCCGATCCGCTACAGGAGGACAATAACAAAAAAAATAAAATCACACAATTTAGAAATAATAACTTTTTTTTCATTGTTTGTTGAATTTTTTAATAGGTTTAAATAAAAACTAAAATTTTATATGGAGTTGTTAATAAATGAGTTTAAAATTTAAACATTAAAATTTTGATAAAATCAATATTTTGATTGTTTTAATAATTATTTCGCATTAAAATTACATAATTAATTATATATTAGCAAAATAATATTTGTTTAATTATTAAAAACAACATTAACAATGAAAATGATTTTCTCAGTACTCTTCGTTTCTTGTTTAAGCTTTTTTTACGCTCAGGAAATGCCTAATGTCTCTTTAAACACCTTGTCAGGCGAAAGGATCAATTTTTCCAAAATAGACTCCTCTAATCCTGTTATTGTCAGCTTTTGGGCTACATGGTGCCTACCTTGTATGGAAGAACTTACCGCTATTAATGACAAATACGGAGATTGGCAGAAGGAAAATAAGTTTACCTTACTGGCAGCTGCAACAGATGATGCCCGTACAGTTTCAAAAGTTAAAACTCTTGTCAAAAGCAAAGGGTGGCCCTACACAGTATTATTAGACTCTAACCAGACTCTTAAGAGAGCATTGAATATCAACAGTATCCCCCACACCATACTCATTCATAAAGGTAAAGTTGTATATTCTCATGTGGGCTACTCTCCCGGGGATGAAGATGAACTGATCAAAAAGATTAAAGAATACAATACCAGCAAATAATTATGCGAAAAAAAATAATTTATGGAGCGGCTCTATTAACCAGCATTCGTCTTTTTAGCCAGTTATCTGTAAATCTTGAATCCAATTCACAATATTATATTGATGACAGCAAAGTAAAACTCTCCGAAGCAGAAAAAGACCAAAGGCTAAGATCAAATAACTACCTGAATATCAACTATAAATTAAAAAACTTCACAGCCGGGGCACAGCTTGAAGCTTATGAGCCAAAAGCCTTACTCAATTATTCCCCGGTTTTGAGTAAAACCAGCCTGGGAACTTATTTTGTTAACTATAATAACGAAAAAGCGGGAGTAGATGTCACATTAGGTCATTTTTATGAACAGTTCGGCAGTGGTTTAGCTTTACGTGTATGGGAAGATAAACAGCTTGGGATTGCAAATTCCCTGCTGGGAGGAAAAATAAAATATACAGATCCCAGCCAAACCGTCATCATGAAAGCATTAATAGGTAAACAGAGGTTAGGATTTAATCTTTCAGACGGATTAATAACAGGACTTGATACCGAACTGAATCTGGACAATATGATAAAAGCAAAAGACCTTCACACCAGTATCGGATTCAGCTATGTCAATAAATACGAGGACAATAAGGAAAACAGTAAATTCCCTAAAAACGTCAGCATCTATTCATCCAGAATGAAAATGGAATATTCAAATTTTGCAATGGAATTGGAATACCTTTACAAAACCAAGGACAATATCAAGCAGGTAAACATATTGGATCCGAATAATATATTTTCAGGTAATGCTTTTCTGCTTAACCTTTCCTATGCTACAGACCGGTTCGGAATCATTGCGGGACTAAGAAGACTGGAAAACTTTAATTTTTATTCACAACGAGACCAAATCGGAAACATTTACCATAATTCCGTACTGAATTATATCCCTTCACTCACCAAACAATATGATTATAGCCTGGCCAATATTTATGTTTATCAGGCGCAACCAAGGCTGTCATTTCTCCCTCAAAAGAAATCCGGAGAATTAGGTTCTCAGATAGACATCTTTTATAAGATAAAAAAGGGAACATTATTGGGAGGAAAATACGGAACTGATCTTTCTCTGAATATCTCAAACTGGTATGGATTAAAGGGAACATACAGATCATACATTAATGATATCCGTGACTATAAAACGGATTTTCTTGCTTTAGGAGAAAGATATTACTCAGACCAAAGTCTTGATATCAGGACCAGACTGAAGGATAAATGGAAGGTTGCCCTGATACTTATTAACCAGTACTACAACACTTACAGAGTCGAAGAAACAAATGGAGAAGTAAAAGCACAGACCCTTATTCTGGATAACATTTACAGATTTTCCAAAAGTTCTATGAAACTGGAACTGCAGCATCAATGGGCAAACGGTTACCATGGAAATTGGGCTGCCGGTCTTTTCGAATATAATTTTAACAAAAACTGGTCGATTTTTGCCAATGACCTTTACAATTACGGAAATTCTGATAAAGAAAAGCAAATGCACTATTACACAGGAGGACTGGTTTTTAGAAAAAACAGTACAAGAATTCAAGCTTCTTATGGCAGACAAAGAGGAGGATTGCTTTGCGTAGGCGGTGTTTGCAGATTTGTTCCTGAGAGTGCCGGTCTTTCTTTGGGTATTAGCACCAGTTATTAATCACATATATTCAAATTATTTTAATAAAATGAAATTTAGAAACTGGTTTTTATTAATTCTACTATTTTTAGCGACAGGAATTAATGCGCAGATAAAAAATCCTG
>NZ_JCAIOM010000035.1:0-19700 GCF_059587025.1 Chryseobacterium sp. DZ-32 | reverse complement strand
AAAAACTAGCACAAACAATGCAACGGTTTTATTATCTCAAAAAAGGAGCTGAATTATAAAACCACTACAAGATTAGCCCTCGGAGGGGTGGATTCGAAAATTCTTTAAATTTTTGAAGACGGGGTGGTTCCGTAATGCAGCACAATAAAATCCTCCAACTCCTTCATCACCAGACTCAGATTATTCCTCACATCAAAATCACTAATCCTGAAGACCGACAACCCCAAAGATTCAAGATATTCTTCTCTTATCCCGTCATAAATCTGTTTTTCATCATGGCTTGAACCGTCTATTTCTATAATGAGGCCAAGCATTTTTACATAAAAATCAACGATATAATTTCCGATAATCCTTTGTCTGTCAAAATCAATGGTATAGAATTTTTTTGCACGGACTTTTTTCCAGAAGATCACTTCTCCCAAAATCCGGGCTTTACGTTTTTCTTTTGATAATGCTTTTAAATAGGGATTGTAGGGCAGGTTTTCAACGAAATTCCTGCGGATAGGAATTCCGTTGATGACGGTAAGAATTTCTTTCATTGTTGTGTTTTTGACCACCCCGTCTTCCAAAGTTGTTAACTTTGAAATCCACCCCTCCAAAGGAGGGGAATTGAGGTGTGTTTATTCAAATATAGTATTTAATATTAAATGATAGTCGATTTACAGTTTTCATAATTTTGCTTAAACCTTAAACCATTCTTTCCTTCCCCTCTTGCCTATATTTCCTATTTTGAATATCTTTAAAACTTCAAACATTGTTTAAAAACATAGACCTTTAAATAGTAATATGACATTCCAAGAACAGATACAGCAGGGGATTCCTAATCAGCTGCCACAACCAAAACCATACGAGACCAATATCAACCATGCTCCGAAGCGTAAAGAAATTTTAGGGGAAGAAGAGAAAAAACTGGCATTGAAGAATGCTTTACGTTATTTCGAACCTAAGTTTCATGCAGAACTGATTCCTGAATTCAAGCAGGAACTTGAAGATTACGGAAGGATTTATATGTACCGTTTCCGTCCGGATTATGAAATGAAGGCAAGACCTATTACAGACTATCCCGGAAAATCTGAGCAGGCAAAAGCCATTATGCTGATGATTCAGAATAACCTGGATTATGCAGTAGCACAGCATCCACACGAACTGATTACGTATGGTGGAAACGGAGCGGTTTTCTCCAACTGGGCGCAGTATCTGCTGACCATGAAATATTTGTCTGAAATGAGCAATGAACAGACCTTGGTAATGTATTCAGGACATCCGATGGGATTATTCCCTTCTCATAAAGACGCACCAAGAGTTGTGGTAACGAATGGTATGATGATCCCGAACTATTCAAAACCGGATGACTGGGAGAAATTCAATGCATTAGGTGTTACTCAGTATGGGCAAATGACGGCAGGAAGTTATATGTATATCGGTCCTCAGGGGATTGTTCATGGAACGACGATTACTGTGTTAAATACTTTCAGAAAAATCAAGAAAGAACCAAAAGGAGGACTTTTCGTTACTTCAGGATTAGGAGGAATGAGTGGAGCTCAGCCAAAAGCAGGGAACATTGCAGGCTGTGTTACTGTATGTGCAGAAGTGAATCCGAAGATCACGAAAATCCGTCACGATCAGAAATGGGTGAATGAAATCCATGAAGATCTTGATGCATTGGTAAAAAGAGTAAGAGAAGCACAGGCGAACAAAGAAACGGTGTCTTTGGCTTATCTTGGAAATATTGTGGAAGTTTGGGAGAAATTTGATCAGGAAGACTTAAGAATTGATATCGGATCAGATCAGACTTCCCTTCACAATCCATGGGCGGGTGGTTATTATCCTGTAGGACAAAGTTTTGAAGAATCCAATACCATGATGGCTGAAAACCCTGAGTTGTTCAAAGAAAAAGTTCAGGAAACGTTGAGAAGACATGCTGCAGCCATCAATAAACATACAGAAAAAGGAACGTATTTCTTCGATTACGGAAATGCCTTTTTGTTGGAAGCTTCCAGAGCCGGAGCTGATGTAATGGCAGAAAATCCGACATTAGGAAGAGAATTCAAATATCCGAGTTATGTACAGGATATCATGGGACCTATGTGTTTTGATTATGGTTTTGGGCCGTTCCGTTGGGTATGTTCCAGTGGAAATCCGGAAGATCTTCAGAAGACAGATGATATTGCCTGTTCAGTATTAGAAGAAATGGTTAAGAACTCTCCTGAAGAGATCCAGCAGCAGATGAAAGACAATATCCAATGGATCAAGGGAGCACAGGAAAACAAACTGGTGGTAGGTTCTCAGGCAAGAATCCTTTATGCAGACGCAGAAGGAAGAATGAAAATTGCTGAAGCCTTCAACAAAGCTATTAAAAACGGAGAAATCGGACCTGTGGTTTTAGGCAGAGACCACCATGACGTTTCAGGAACAGATTCTCCTTACAGAGAGACTTCCAATATCTATGACGGATCAAGATTTACAGCAGATATGGCCATTCACAACGTGATTGGGGACAGTTTCCGTGGAGCTACCTGGGTTTCCATTCACAATGGTGGCGGAGTAGGCTGGGGAGAAGTGATCAACGGAGGTTTCGGAATGCTCCTTGACGGAAGCGATGATGCCGACAGAAGATTAAAATCCATGCTTTTCTGGGATGTAAACAACGGAATCTCAAGAAGAAGCTGGGCAAGAAATGAAGGCGCTGTTTTTGCCATTAAAAGAGCGATGGAAGCAGAACCAAACTTAAAAGTAACCCTTCCGAACCTTGTAGACGAAAACTTATTGTAATATAAAAATTTAGCATTGGCAACCATCAACAAAAAATTGTTTTCACACCTGAACGTAGAGGATAGTGATCCTGTATGGGAGAAGTTTGCTGAGGTTGAATTTTCAAAGAAAAATATATTTACTGACAACAAAGCCTATCTTGTAGAAGATGGGCTTGTCCGTAAATACTACATCAACAGTACCTCAGATATCGACACCGAGATCTGTGCAGAATTCTACTTTCCCGGCGATATTTTTACTGTGGAAGAAAAAAGCTCTGATGCCGTTTATGAGTCCATCAACAAAGGATTGGCCTGGGAAATTACCCTGGATGAGGTGAAAAACCTGTTTGCTGTAAATCCGCACTGCCGTTTCGTACAGAACTATTATCTGAGCAGAAAACTGAATGCTGCGATGAAAAGGGAAATGCTCCTGCTGAAAAACACTCCACAGGATCTTTATGAATATCTGCTGAAGAACAAACCCCATTATATTCAAAATATTCCTCTGAAATACCTGGCTTCTTATATCGGGATTACACCTATCTCTTTAAGCAGAATCAGAAAAAGAATTTTGTAAGATGCTGGAAATTTGAAGATAATAAAAGAAGTTACTAAGACTATATCATATTGCTGAGTTTTTTTAACATAGAACGTTTATAAAATCCTTACTGTTAATTCAAAGAAAAGGCAATAGAAACTGTAGAGAAACAATCAACTTCCATCCTCCATCTTCCAACCTTAAAAACACCCCATTAATTAACTTTTGTTTATTGACTGGCCTTCCGTAAGTTTCTTCCTTTGCTGAAAAAAGAATATGGAAATACAAAAATTAAACTGGGCAGGTGTAAAACTCACTTCACATAACAAAACCATCTTAATAGATGCTGTAGAAGATTTCTCTTATTACAAACCCGTTTTGGGAGATGCTGTAGAAAATCTCATAGAATTTTCAGACCATGTACAGGCAGATTATATCCTGTTTACGCATATGCACCTTGATCATTTTGATAAAGGAGTGATCCGGAAATGCTTAAAGAAAGACGGAAAACTGATCATCTACGCAGGACTGGAGCCTATTGTAAGAAAACTTGTACCTGATGTTGAAATGATCGTTCTTGATCTTGATGAAACCTTCACAGAAAACAATATCACCTTCAAACCTGTATTTGCCATGGATGGCGTAGGAGAAATACAGTCTTCCTGGATTGTAGATGATGGTGATACTAAAATCTTTCATGGTGGAGATACCATCTGGCACAACCAGTTCTGGAAGCTCGGGAAAGAAAACCCCAATATAGATTACGCTTTCTTACCCGTAAACGGAGTAGTAGTCAATTTTGAGATCATTGGATTAGAATACAGCCCAGTTCCCGCGTCCCTCAATCTGAAAGAAGCCTTTGCTGCGGCTCATCTTCTGCACGCCAGAAAGCTGGTGCCTATCCATTACGGATTGTTTGCCCACGAGAAATGCTATATCCCTCAGGTGTTTGATGAGCAGGATTTGAAAAATATTTCTGAGGAAGTTGGACAGGAATATTTGATTTTAAAAGATGGAGCAATGCTGGTAGAATCTTAACTGATATTTGTAAGGAAAACTGTCATTCTGAGTGAAATGCAATGGAATGAAGAATCTCAACATCAATAGGAACGGGCCATAATCCTAAGCCTAGTCGAAGGAAGCCCGTTTTCTTTTGTGCGTAATATAATTGGCTTTAGCCGAAATTTAAAATTAAGTTTTGGCTTCTTTGGCCTGTGCTCTGAATGGCATCCACATAAAATTAAAGTTTCTATTTAAAAATATAGTAAAGTTTTTTTATTTTTAAAATTCAATAAAAACTAGAAATTAATATACACAAAAATGAAAAAATACCTTTTTAGCCTACTTTTCGGAACTTTATTTTCAATATCTGCTTTTGCCTGCCTGAATGGAGAAAAAATGGTTTTAGCCAATCAAGAGATACTATATGTTGATCTTGATGGTGAAGTTCCATACGGACACCAGATTGGTGGTAAAGAAGAATTAGAAGAGTTTTTGGTGAAGCTGAAAAAAGGATATGATAAGACAAAAGATGTTGATTATTTGTCGGACGAAGGATATATCTTAATTCTTTTAGGGAGATATCAGGAAGCAATTGATCTATATAGGAGGATTGAAACTTTACAACCTGGCAGATACTCTACAGCATCCAATATAGGTACAGCTTATGAGCTGATAGGAAATAATAAAGAAGCTCTGAAATGGATTGAAACCGCGGTAAAGATAGAACCTCATTCTCACTTAAAATCTGAATGGATTCACCTTAATATTTTAAAAGCTAAAATTAGTGGCAAATCTATCTCATCCACCGATCTTATTGGAAAAGATTTTGGGAATGGGAAAGCTCCTAAGTCCACATTAAGCAAGGATGATCTTCAATTGCTTAAAATGCAGATCTTTTATCAGCTGAATGAGAGAATGACTTTTGTAAAACCTAAGGATCCAATTGTAGCACAGCTTTTATTTGACCTTGGAAATATTGCTTTATTGATGAACCAGAAATATGATGCTGAAAAAAGCTATCTGCAGGCCAAAAAATATGGTTTAGAAAATCCTGTTTTAAAAGAAAGAATGAAGTTGTCTTCTCAAACACTCGTAAAAAATAAAAAAAGGATTCCCGGAAATCTGAAGGCAGCAGAAGAATTCAATTGGATAAGTATTATGTTTTCTGTTTTATCATTGATCATATCTGGTTTTATTATTTTTAAATTCAGAAAGAAAATATTCTCATGGTTTGAATAATATTGTTGATAGATGAATAAATATATAAAAGTAAATACAAATTAAGATTTTTCAGCAAGTGGAGCGTTGTCTGTTTTCCCACAGATTTTACAGATAACACAGATTTTTTTATTGGAATGACCCTTTAAAAATAACCAACGTTCAATTTTATCGTAGATAAAATCCTTGCGCCTTACAACAGAAAGTTTTTAATGTCATTTTTCGCCTTAGCGTTTTTCCAACAAAACAATTATAACATAAAAAAACTCAGTATGAAGCTGAGTTTTATTTTTTTTAACCATTAAGAATATTGAAGTGGTGAAGATCAGTTAAGAAAACATCAAAGATTTTTTTTAAGCGGTGCACTTCACCTTACTATTTTTAATAATTTAATTTTTCTTAATGATTATTTTCTTGCAGTTTCTGGAGATTTGCGTTTAGATTCCTTGCTTTGCTTGGAATGACAAAAATGCCGTTGAAATTTTATCTCCGATAAAATCCTTGCGCCTTACAACAGAAAGTTTTTAATGTCATTTTTCGCCTTAGCGTTTTTCCAACAAAACAATTATAACATAAAAAAACTCAGTATGAAGCTGAGTTTTATTTTTTTTAACCATTAAGAATATTGAAGTGGTGAAGATCAGTTAAGAAAACATCAAAGATTTTTTTTAAGCGGTGCACTTCACCTTACTATTTTTAATAATTTAATTTTTCTTAATGATTATTTTCTTGCAGTTTCTGGAGATTTGCGTTTAGATTCCTTGCTTTGCTTGGAATGACAAAAATGCCGTTGAAATTTTATCGGAGATAAAATCCTTGCGCCTTACAACAGAAAGTTTTTAATGTCATTTTGCGCCTTAGCGTTTTTCCAACAAAACAATTATAACATAAAAAAACTCAGCAATTCGCTGAGTTTTATTTTTTAAGCCATTTATTATTTCACAGCCGCAATAGCCGCCTCATAGTTCGGTTCCTGAGAAATATCCGGCACTTGTTCTTCATAGATAATATTACCTGAAGGATCTATCACCACAACTGCTCTGCTCAGAAGCCCTTTCATTGGAGAATCTACCAGTTCCACACCATAATTCCAGCCAAAGTCTGAACGGAAATCGGAAAGCATGATTACGTTTTTAATGCCTTCTGCGCCACAGAATCTTTTCTGGGCAAACGGCAGATCTTTGGAAATACAAAGGACTACCGTATTGGGAAGGTTTCCAGCCTCTTCATTGAAATGATGTACAGAAGCAGAACAAACACCAGTGTCTACACTCGGAAAGATATTCAGAATAACGTATCTTCCTTTGAAGGAATCCAGGGTCTGGTCATTCATATTCACATCGGTAAGGGTAAATTTAGGAGCCGGCTTATTCAGTGCCGGCAATTTGGCATAAGTATGAACTTCTTTCCCGCCCATTAAAACTGTATTGATCGCTTTAGATTTTTGAGCAAAGCCCACCGCAGAGAAGAATAGCAGTGTGCCGCAAACTAATTTTGAAAACATGAAATTTATTTTTAAGCTAAATTATTCTTTTTTCAGGAGCTAAGATTAATTTTAATTCAAATAGATCGAATCTATTGTCAGATTATTTTTTTCAACACAATTTACTTTTACCTTTATATTATAAAATGTAGTAGTTTCAAAGGTGTCATTCTGAATGAAATAAAATGTAATGAAGAATCTCATATAGTAGATTATCATTAAGATTCTTCCTTCGTCAGAATGACAAAAGTCAGATAGTCTGACTTTTGAAACAATCTCAATCTTATCACATAAAAAAATAGAAAGATTTATGAGTTCAGAAAATACAGCATCATTTCATCACAGCATTTTTAAAGGAGAAAACGAAATTCCGGAAGAATATAAAGTTCCGGTCATCCATCAGAGAACCTATCTTTTGAATGGAGAACTGGTAGAGTGGAAAGGAGATGTCACGGAAATTTATTCCCCGGTATGCATCCCCACAGAAAACGGATTGGAAAGAAAACTTCTGGGAAGTATTCCGAATATTGGTCCGAACGAGGCGATGGAAGTTCTCGAAGCTTGTGTAAAAGCCTATGATAACGGTCTTGGTGAATGGCCTACCATGTCTGTGGAAGGACGTATCAAATGCATGCAGAAATTCGTATATCTGATGATCCAGCAGAGAGATCTGGTTATCAGGCTACTAATGTGGGAAATCGGAAAGACACTGGCCGATTCTACCAAAGAGTTTGACCGTACTGTAGATTATATCAACCAAACCATTGATGCATTAAAAGATCTTGACAGGGAATCTTCCCGCTTTCAACAGGCAGAAGGAACCATTGCACAGATCAGAAGGGCTCCGCTTGGCGTGGTGTTAAGTATGGGACCTTTCAATTATCCTCTCAATGAAATTTTTACCACATTGATTCCGGCTCTGATCATGGGAAATACCATCCTTTTTAAACTGCCGAAACATGGTGTCCTTGCTCATTATCCTTTATTAAACGCATTCAAGGAAGCATTCCCGAAAGGAACGGTGAATACATTATATGGAAAAGGATCAGAAATCATCACTCCGATTATGGAAAGCGGGAAAGTAAACGTTCTGGCTTTTATCGGATCCAGTAAAGTGGCTAACGGATTAAAAAAACTACACCCGAAAGTGAACCGTTTAAGAGCTATTCTGAGTCTGGATGCTAAAAATGCAGCCATCGTTACCAAAAATGCGAATCTTGATGTTGCGGTGAGTGAGTGTATTTTAGGAGCACTTTCTTTTAATGGGCAGCGTTGTACAGCATTGAAGCTGATATTCGTTCAGAAAGAAGTGGCATTGGAGTTTACCGAGAAATTAAGTGCCGCTGTCTCTGCCTTAAAGGCCGGGCTGCCATGGGAAAAAGATGTGAAAGTAACACCGCTTCCGGAAGTGAACAAACCTGCTTATCTGAAAGAATGTATTGATGATGCTTTACAGAAAGGAGCAGCAGTCTTGAATAAAGATGGAGGTTACACCGATGAATCTTTTGTTTTTCCAGCCGTAGTATATCCTGTAAACAGTGATATGAAGCTGTATCATGAGGAACAGTTTGGCCCTGTGATTCCTGTTGTTCCCTTCGAAGATATAGAAGAGCCTATAGAATATCAGGTGAATGCCTCCCACGGAATGCAGGTAAGTATTTTCAGTGAAGATCCTCATGAAGTAGCAAGACTGATTGATCCTTTTGTAAATCTTGTAAGCCGTGTCAATATCAACTGTCAGGCACAAAGAGGTCCCGATGTTTTTCCATTTACCGGAAGAAAAGACAGTGCGGAAGGAACACTTTCTGTTTTTGATGCGCTCCGTTCATTCTCTATCAGGTCTCTGGTGGCGGCAAAGCTGACAGATTCCAACAAAGAGCTGCTGAATACGATTGTAAGGGAACATGATTCTAACTTTTTAAGCACAGATTATATTTTCTGATTCTGACCAGCATTATATTTAACATAAAATAAAATCCTCAATAAACACCTTGATTTGTTGAGGATTTTTTTAACTTAATACCGGAAATTAAAGTTTTGTGTTATAATAGGATGGTGTTTTTTAGAGATGTCATCTAATGATCAGTGTGTAAATCATGTCTTCACCCGAAAAAGAATTTTTAGAGAAAATTGAAAAGCACAAAGGTGTTATTTTCAAGATCTCTAAAATGTATATGGATAATAAGGACGACCAGAATGACCTCTACCAGGAGATCATTTACCAGGCCTGGAAATCATACGCTGATTTTCAAAAGAGAAGTGATTTCTCCACATGGCTGTACAGAACTGCGCTCAACACAGCCATTGTTTTTTTGAGAAGTGAAAAAAAACGTAGTTTTATACAAAATCAGAATGTGGATGGGCTGAGTGCCAGGCAGGAACCTTATAATGATACTGATGATATGAATATGAAGAGGATGTATGAAGCCATCCATCAGTTGAGCCCCATTGATAAAGCCCTCATATTTTTCTTTTTAGAGGGGTTTTCGGGAAAAGAGATTGCTGTACAACTGGGAATTACTGAAGTGAATACACGCGTAAAGCTGAAGAGGGCAAAAGAAAAGCTGAAAGAGATTATTGCCGGACAAGGTGCAGATTCCCATTAAAAATGACACTATGGAGTTAGAAAACTTTAAAGAACTTTGGAATAAAGATACAGGACACGGATCCCCTGAAATTTCTCTGGAAAAACAGAAGGAAATACATTCCCCGTTGGAGATGCTGAAAGTGAATATGCAAACTGAATTCTGGCTGATGATTATAACACTGCCTTTGCTCTTAACAGGTGTTCCATTGGCTTCTGATGATTCTAATATTAAAACCATTTCAATATTTGTCACGATTCTGACCGTTGCTATTATTATTTATTTTTATTCCCGCTTCCTGAAATTGTATAAGCTGCTTGGAAAAAACAGCATCAATACCAATTATGACTTGTTTAATCTGAGAACGCAGCTCCTCATATCGAAAGAAATTTATATTTCCTATTATATTGCTTATATTCCTCTTGGGTTTCTGTTGTCTCTGATCAAAATTAATTTTCATTTTGATAGGGAATATAACCTGGCTATTTTCGGGATCAGTCTTCTGATTACCCTTCTGTTGATCGCCTTTATTATCAAATACTGGATCTATTATATGTACGGAAGATATATTGATGACGTGGTGCGTCTGGTGGATGAGCTTAACGGAATTGAAATAAGTCCAAAACCTGAAAAGAAAATGACATGGTTTGAACGTTCACAGAGATTTTTTATGAATAAAATGGGAATTAAAGGAAATATTCTGAATACCATGATATGGTTTGTATCCATGTATTTTTTTATCATTTTATTGCTGACCGTTGTTCTGCTGATCATTATCATAGTGGGAGCAAAATTTGATTTTCTGGATATCGGTTCATTACAGCGAGCTTTAAATAAACTGAATTAGAAATGACTGTATCTTCTGTAAAATTTCTATCTTTAGAACATTGAGTTGTAAAAAAATATTACATGGATGATTTTAAAAATCAGATGTATTCTATAGAAGAATTTCTGGAGCTTGTAAAGAACAAGCAGGACAGGAAAGCAGCCTTCGACCCGGAATATAATTATGCAGTTTATTCTTCAGCAGACGAATTTAAGCCCGGAATGAAAATTTTTATCGGAGATCCTTTGGATATTGGTGGGGATGATAATGAAATCTTACCTGATTTTGTTTTTCATAACAAGCTCCATTATATGTGTTCGGATGAAAATATTCAGGATGTGGTGGATCTTGCTTTCAGACAGCGTGCTGATATTAGCTCTTCTCAGCTTATCACTGCCCTGAACCATTATCTGGAAAAAGATGATTTCTTTGATTTTAAATAATAAAAGAATTAGATACATAAAAACAATAACCTGATGTTAAAAATTTCAGGTTATTGTTTTTTTACGTAACATTTTTACTTTATCCTACTAACTGATCAGGTCAGGAAAAAAATTATTTCGACTCATGCTATTCCGGGGAAATAGTAAAAAGCTTAAAAAACACACAATGAGACCTGGCAGTATTTTCTGTCAGGTTTTTTTATTTCTTTTGTAAAAATCTGTAACAATTTTTTTAAACGAAAACTAACTCTATAGAGTAAATGCCCATGACCTCATTAGAACAAGAGTTTATAAGTCAGATTGAAAAGCATAAAGGAATTCTGTTTAAGATTTCTAAAATGTATATGACTGAAAAGGATGACCGCGATGATCTTTTTCAGGAGATTACCTATCAGCTTTGGAAAGCATTTCCGGGTTTCAGAGGTGAAAGTGAATTTTCAACATGGCTATACAGAATTGCTTTGAATACAGCTATTATTTTCCTGAGATCAGAAAAGAGAAGAAGCTTTATCGCCCATGAAGACTTTTCTAACCAAATTATTATTCAGGAAGACTATGATTACCGTAAAGAAGAGCGCCTGGCTGAAATGTATCAGGCTATTCATCAGCTTAATCCTATCGACAAGGCCTTTATTTTTTATTATCTGGAGGATTTTTCAGGAAAACAGATTGCAGAACAGATGGGAATTTCAGAGGGCAATGCAAGAGTGAAAATGAACCGGGCAAAAAATAAACTTAAAGATATCTTAAGCCAAATAAAAACCAACCAACATTAAAATCAGTAATCCAATGAATATCGATGAATTGAAAAATACCTGGAACGAAGATATTGTGGAGGAAACTCCTGAAATAAGTATAGAACAGAGGAATAAATTACATCTCCCCCTGGAAAAGATACGTAAAAACATGCGTGTGGAATTCTGGTGGATGATAGGAATCTTTGTCTTTGCTTTTCTGGTGTGCTCTGTGTGCAGACCATTTAAACTTCAGTTGTATATAACAGTTTTGATTGCCTCCATGCTTTTGGTTACCGTTTTCTTTTTCAGTAAGTTCTTTACATTGTACAATGAAATCAGTAATCCCGCTCCAAAAACCTATGATTCTTTGAAAGATCTCGTGATGCAGCTCAATCTTAACAAACAGTATTACCTCTCATACTACATCAGCTTTGCCCCATTTCTGGTATGTGAAATCCTGATTGTTCTGGAGTTTATCCCGTGGCCAAAACCTTTGAGTGAATTGAAGATTGCGGTGATCTTAATTAGTACAGTAACCGTAGGATTATTTTTGCTTTATATTGTAGGAAGGTTCTGGTATAAACGCTACTATGGAAGATATATCCAATATATTGAAGATCTTTTAGAAGAATTAAAAAGATAGAAAAGGTTTCGGCGGGCTGAAAGCCCGCCGGATCAATATTCATTACTTACTTTTATTTTCTTTTTCTTTTGCTATTTCGTTTATTATCCAATCCAGTTGCGGATCTTTTTGATCAATAATATCCTGCATATTTTCAATAATAGTAACGTCCGGAACAACCCCTTTCCGTGAATCTGAAAAATTAATATTAGGCTGCACCAAAAGCAGTCCTATCGGAAATCTGATTTCAGAATTGGGCAGCTTCTGGTAGGAATAAAATCCGGCCACAGTTCCGTCATTGGCTCCACCGGTTTCCTCTCCCACAAGCGTTGCTCTTTTATCATTCTTAAGTTTGGCGGTGATAATAGAAGATGCCGAGAAGCTCCCTCCGTTAATCAGTACAAAAACTTTTCCATGGAAAGCTTCCTTTTTAGGCTTTGTAGGCTTGTCAGCCTTCATCTTGTAGAATACTTTTCCATCCTTTTTATAGGTGCTGAAAGTCTGCGCAAGAAAATAACTCGGATAGGCAATACTTTTAAGAGCATACTCTAAAGGAGTACTTTTTCTGAAGTAATTGGTGCGTAAAGGCGCATTTCTTGAAGTTAGCTGAGAGGGTTTAATCAGAGTAAACGGTGCATCAGCTAAATACGAATACAGATTATTGATTTCATATAATGAACCGCCGTAGTTGTTTCGGACATCTATGATGAGGTAGGAAGATTTTGAATGATTGATGCTGGCAAAAGCTTTTTTATAAAACTTATCTGAGTAATCCCTTGAGAAGCTTTTTACCTTAATATAAGCAATAGTACTGTCTTTGTCCAGAAACCGGAAACTTCTGTTATAAGAATTACTCGAAGCTACATAATCATTCAGTTTCTTTTCCGGGGTCTTTTTCTGCATCTCCTTATCCTTTTCAAGATCAGAATCGGACTTCGTTTCGCGGGTTAAAGTATACGTTCTTTTTTTACCATTATAAAGGGTTTCAAGAGTAGCTTTGCTGTCAAAACCATTTTCTGCAGTATAAAAATTAAAGAAAAGATCTTTTAAAAAATACGGATGGAAAGTGGTATTATCACCATCACTGCTGATCAGGCTTCTGTACTTTTTGATATAATCAGATACAGGTACATTATTGATGGATAAAATTTCAGTTCCCGGCTTTATATGCTCAATAGAGTCTTTGTTTTGGATGATATACATTCGGTCTCCCGATATATAATATTCAAAACGGCTGAACATTCCTTTTTGATGTTCCAGTCTTTTAATTTCTTCTTTCGTAAATTTCTTTCTGGGAATTCTCAATGAAAGATGTCCTTCACGAATTCCGGCAATGACAGGCTGAAGTTTGAAATAAAACTGAAGTGGGGTAAGAGATTCGGTGATCGTTTGCTTGAGACTGTCAAATTTACGCTCCAGTTCCTTTCTGGGAATATACCAGTATAATTGAGGGTGCATTTGCTGTAATTTTGAATACGCAAAGTCCACATCCTCTTTAAGTTGCTCCGGTGGAATACATGAAGCCCGCTGTTCGTTGTGTTTTTTTACAGAGGCACAAGACGAAAAAATAGCGAGAAGAAATATTACCGAATAATTTTTCAATGTATCTGAGTTTTTTTAGGGTGCTAAAATAAAAAGTTTAAAATTAATCCCGACTTAAATGAATAATAAATTTTTAAAATACATGATAAATTTAGTTAAAAAATGGAGTAAAATGGAATATATTTTCATTTAAAAACAAAAGTCAATACATTTGATATTTATTTTGTACAGATGATTTACTGGATTATTACGAGTATAGCTGTTTTAACGGTTACCTTTTTTATCGTGATCAATATGAAGGCGTTTGGCGGCGTGCCAAAAGGGAAAAGACTAAAGCGCATCAGGCAGTCGAAACTCTATAAAAACAGACAATTCCAGAATATCAGCCATACACCTTCCCTTACAGAAGGCTACAAAATGTCAAAAGTGACTTATGATTTCTTTTTAGGAAAAAAAGATCCGCTGCTGAAACCTTTGAAAGAAATTCCATCTCTTCATACCAATCTGAAAAATATTGATAAAAATAAGGATGTATTGATCTGGTTAGGACATTCATCTTATTATCTGCAGACTGATGGAGTTTCCTTTTTAATAGATCCTGTCCTGAGTCTTTATGGTTCACCTTTCAAATACTTTAATAAAGCTTTCAAAGGATCAGATATTTTTAAACCTGAAGATATTCCGAATATTGACTATCTTGTGATAACGCATGATCATTTTGACCACCTGGATTACCCAACTGTAAAATCTATCGTAGAAAGAACAGGAATGGCCATTATTCCTTTAGGAGTAGGGGCACATCTGGAAAGATGGGGTTATCCTGAGAGCAAACTTATTGAAGAAGAATGGGGAACAGAAGTTGCCCTGGAAAATAATATAAAAATTGTCTTTACTCCTGCCAGACATTTTTCCGGCAGAAGGGTAAGGCAGAATGATACGCTATGGAGTTCCTATGTTCTGATAACACCTACAAAAAGAATTTTCTTAGGCGGAGATAGTGGCTATGATTCTCATTTTAAAACAATAGGCGAACAATATGGCCCTTTCGATTATGCTGTTCTTGAGAATGGACAATATGGAGAGGCATGGAGGTATATCCATACATTGCCGGAAGATGTTATTCAGGCTGCTATTGATCTTAAAGCAGAACGAATTATCCCGGTTCATGCTGCCAAATTTGCATTGGCACTTCATCCGTGGAATGAACCTTTACAAAAGATAACGGCTCTTGGAAGAGAAAAAAAACTGAACATCCTCACTCCGATGATCGGAGAGGTCGTAGATCTGAATCAGTCAGAACAAAAGTTTACAGCCTGGTGGGAAAGCTGATCAGGCATGCCAGATTTCTTTATATCTTGCAGGATGATTTTCAAACTGTTGTCTTACAAAATCACATTCCGGGTCTACAAGCAAATCTTTTTCTTCTGCGTAGCGTACAAGTTCATCCAGCAATAGTTTAGCGTATCCTTTTCCCTCACGCTCTTCGTCAAGTTTCGTATAATATACAATAAGCAGTCTTCCGTCAACCTCTATAGACATATAACCTGCCTTTTTTTCATCGATAAGTAGCTGCAATTCATCCTGATATTGAGATACCTGAAACTTTATATTTTCCATAACAATGTAAGATTTGGTTGATCAAAAATAATTTGAGAAAATTTCTTTAAAAACATTCTCTTCATTAAAATTACGAAATTAAACTATATGAAATAATAATTTATGGGAATCTTAACGAATTTTATAACATAAGTGGATAAAAGATAAAAGATAAAAGATAAAAGATATTACCATTAAATATCTGTATGCCAGGATCAATAGAGATGGGCTTAGCCCGCCACACGATATATAATTCTCTACGGCTTTTAGACGAAACTTAAATATGTGTTTTTATAAATCTGCCATGTGTTGATTATTAATGTGTAATAGGGTTGTTACTTAATAATTCTTAGGATATAATCATAACCTTAAAATAATTAATGTTTAAGAATTTAATAAAAAATACAGAAAATAATTCAAAGATAATCAGTTGTTTGTGGTTTTTTTTAACAAATATTAGTATTTGTAATTAATAATTGGCACTTTAATTGACTATCACTTGGTAATTATTTTTAAAGTGGAATGAAATGAAAAAGTTAATATTAACAGCATTATTGGTTGGGACATTCAGCTTAAGTTATGCCCAGTCAGATTATTATAATGATTACAGAAGGAGTATCTCTGATATCAACTGGCAAAGAGTAATTACTGATCTTGTGCTTTCAACAACACAGGCTAATCAGATTTATGTGTTAAATGACAGATATCGTGATTATGATACCTGGAATAGAGTGTATGTGGTGGAACCGGGAAGATGGAGAAACGACCGTTATTCAGAGCTGGAAAGAATTCTGGGTAGAGAAAAGTATATCCTCTTTAAAAAGAAATATTACAGAGGTCAGAATCCGGTAATCGTCTATGGAAGAAACAAAAACGATTATAAAAAATACCGTAAACAACAGGAAAAGTATTATAAAGATCAGGAGAAATACTATAAAAAACAAAATAAACACCGCGGTCACGGACATGACGGTGATTGGGATTAAACCCATTATCAACTCTATCACTTATAACGGCTGACATTTTTTGTCAGCCATTTTATTTTTCAATATCTGATGTGATTTTAATTTGTTTGATTTTTATAACTTTGATCTATGGAATCACACGAGTCACTCAAAGGTTTTTATGAAAGAAATGCTCCCAATCTGGCATCGCAGTGTATCGGGGTCAGTAAAATGGGACACTTCAATGTGTTTTCACGGGAATACTGTTCTCCTCTTACCCCATACAGCAGGAGAGATTATTATAAGATTTCTTTAATTATAGGAAAGGGAAAGCTTCATTATGCTGATAAATGGATCAAAGTAGACCGTCCTGCATTATTGTTTTCCAATCCCATTATTCCCTATTCCTGGGAAGCGGATGATGAGGACCAGAAAGGCTGGTTCTGCCTGTTTACAGATCAGTTTCTGCATAACGGAAGCCGTATGGGAAACCTTCAGGATTCTCCGCTGTTCAAGATCGGAGGAACTCCTGTTTTCTTTGTAAATGAAGAACAACAGAAAATACTTGCTGAGATCTATACCAAAATGATGACGGAGATCCAGTCAGATTATATTCACAAATATGATATGTTGAGAGCATATCTTCATCTGATGATTCATGAGACGATGAGAATGCAGCCGGCAGAAAATTTCGAACCTTATCAGAATGCTTCACAAAGAGTAGCTTCATTATTTATGGAACTGTTGGAAAGGCAGTTTCCTATCGACAGCCCTGAGGCCTTTTTGAAATTAAAAACGCCGAATGATTATGCCCGGAGTCTTTCCATTCATGTGAATTCTTTGAACCGTTCGGTAAAAGAGATTACAGGAAAAACAACCAGCCAGCAGATCACCGCAAGGATTATTCAGGAAGCCAATGCCTTACTGACACATACGGATTGGAATATTGCTGAGATTGCCTACGGATTAGGTTTTGAAGAACCCGCTTATTTCACCAATTATTTTAAAAAACAAACCGGAATTACTCCCAATGCCTTAAGAATGGATGTTGTTTGAATTTTATAATTCTTAGTTTGAATTCTATATCAGGGTTGACTTCCTGATGTTCTAATTTTGTCATGTAAAATTAAATCATACCTATCATGAAATTTAAAAAATTAGGAAACACAGAAGAACAGTTATCAGCAATTGGTTTAGGATGTATGGGAATGAGTTTCGCATATGGTCCTACCGACGAGCAGGAAAGTATCAATACCCTGCACAGAGCTTTGGATTTAGGAGTTAACTTTTGGGATACGGCAGATATGTATGCCAATGGAGAAAATGAAAAACTGATTTCTAAAGTTTTAGTACCGAACAGGGATAAGATTTTCATTGCTACCAAATTCGGATTCAGGTTTAAAGATGGTAAGGCAAGCCACAGCGGTGCTCCGGGAACTTATTTCGACGGCTCTCCGGAATGGATAAGACAGGCCGTGGATTTAAGCCTTCAAAGATTAAAGATTGATACAATCGACTTGTATTATGCACATAGAGTAGATCCGAATGTTCCTGTAGAAGAAACGGTAGGAGCAATGGCAGAATTGGTAAAGGCAGGAAAAGTGAAATATCTTGGATTGTCTGAAGCTTCGGCAGAATCTATCAGAAAAGCCAATAAAATTCACCCTATTGCAGCATTGCAGTCAGAATACTCTATCCTTACGAAAGATGTTGAAAATGAGATTTTACCAACCATCAGAGAACTGGGAATTTCTTTGGTTCCTTATTCGCCGTTAGCAAGAGGACTCTTTACCAATATCTATGATGCACAAAATCTGGGTGATGACGATTTCAGAAAATCATTACCGCGTTATCAGCAGGAATATCTTGAAAATAATACTAAGCTGGCTAACGAAATCAACGAATTTGCAGCTTCCAAAGGAGTGAAAGGAACCCAGCTTGCCTTAGCCTGGGTATTGAACCAGGGAGATGATATCATTCCGATTCCGGGTACAAAACGAATCAAATATCTGGAAGAAAATATTGCAGCCGTCAATATAGAACTTTCTCAATCAGATCTGGATACCATTGATGCCATCCTGAAAAAATACCCTAATGTAGGAGAAAGATACAATGAAGGTTCAATGAAACTGGTGAACAATTAAAAACTATGTTAGATAAAAACTGAGCTTCTTACAATAAAAAGAGCTCAGTTTTTTTGTTTTTATATTTAAAAGGAGTTCGACTATGAACAGAAGAGAATTATTAAAGAACGGATTATTGGCAGGAACATTGAGCATGATTCCTTTCTCCGGCTTAATGGCACAGTCTCAAACAACTGTTGAAAAAACAGGAGACGATCTTTCCGGATTTAAAAAACTGCAGCTTGGTGAGCTTGAACTATTTGTTCTTACGGACGGATATATCCATGAAGAAAACCTGAATTCATTTGCACCAAGAGGCACTGTTTCAGAATTGAAATCAATCCTTAAAGATAATTTCAGACCGGAGAATTATATTGATATGGCGATGAATATTCTATTGGTTAAGACAAAGAATAAACTCATCTTATTGGATACCGGAATGGGAATTTTTGCCGATGAAAGAAGCGGATTTTTATTGAAAAGCCTTCAAAAAGCAGGATTTTCTCCAAAAGATGTTACCGATGTCTTTATCTCTCACGCCCATCCGGATCACATCGGCGGAGTAGTGGATAAACAAAATCAGTTTATTTTCTCCAATGCCGATATTTTCATCTCTAAAACAGAACATGATTTCTGGATGAAAGCTTCCATCAAAGATTTCAGTAACAGTGCACTGAAAACACAACCTGAATTTCTTAATCAGATTATTCCTGCAATTCAGAATATTTTGAAAACGATTCAGCCCAAACTGAAGTTTTATGACCTTAATAATACATTGTATGATTATTTTAGTTTCCAGTTAGCTCCTGGCCATACACCAGGCTTAACCGTTACCACCATCTCTTCAGGAAACGAAAAGCTGATCTATATTGCAGACCTTATCCATTCTGATGTTATCTTGTTTCCACACCCTGAATGGGGCTATTTCGGAGATACAGATCTGGATATCGCAACAGCTTCAAGAAAAAAATTCCTTCAACAACTGGCAGATACCAGAATCAGAGCGTTTGCTTACCATTTACCCTGGCCGGGCCTTGGTTACACAAAAAAGAAAACATCCGGCTTTGAATGGTTTCCGGAAGGTTTTATGAATTAGGGAATAGGTTGCAGATAGCAGATCGTAGGTTGCAGGTGAGAGAAAAAGAGGATTAGGGATAAGGAATACGTTACCTGGATTAATAAATAGGTGCTCAGTATTCCCCTCCTCCGGAGCTAATCTTGTAGTGGTTTTATAATTCAGCTCCTTTTTTGAGATAATAAAACCGTTGCATTGTTTGTGCTAGTTTTT
>NZ_JCAIOM010000034.1:0-20767 GCF_059587025.1 Chryseobacterium sp. DZ-32 | reverse complement strand
AGGGTAAAAATCAAAGACGTTCACCCTACGCAAGCTAACTCAAGGTCGCTTTTATAAATATAAATGTATAAAAAATAATTTGGAAGTTAACACAGAATCTAAAGCCGGCTGAATTTGATCCATAATAAAAAAACGGGCTAAAGCCCGTTCCTATTGATAAAATCTGTATTACATTAATTAGGGGTCTCTTTTGAAACAGTACCTACGTTTACTTTTTCCTGTATTTTGATAAAATTGGGATCCATAATCGCCATGCGCTCAGCCAGTGCTTTATAGGTCGGGAATTTCAGGATTGAAGCCCTTCCGGACATTTCTCTATAGATCGTAAAAGACTTTCCTCCCGCTGTTTTCAGCTGTTTTGTTGTGGTGATATACCTTCCGATAAGTTTACTTTTAGCATCATAAATTTCAATATCAATAGGTGTTTTGTCCATAATGGTATCTTCTGAACCAAAACTTACCGGCAGATTGGTAAAATACCCCACCGGAACACCATTACTAAGGATCTCTCCCACTTTATTGACCTCAATATTCATCTTGTCTATTTTCTTTCTGATCGCATAAGCATCTTTTGTTTTAGCGTCCAGCTTCCTTTTCGGGACATTTGAAAAAAGTTCATCCAGGTTTTTAACATTGATCCCTTTGTTATCAATAATTTTAAGATCTTTAACTGAAGTAAAGACTGCAGATTTTTCTTCTCCGGAAAATGCAGAAGGTGACGAGTAATCAATTTCGATGGTTTTGTCCCTGTTATATACTCTGTTGACAATGATATAACTGTCGCGAACAGAATCCACGATGCTTTTATCAATGAATTTAATCGTATACATCGGGGTCTCTTTAAGATCCATAAACGTATATTCGCTGGATTTGTTGGAGAGCTTAGCTACCGGAATACCGTCAAGATTAATAATTCCTCTTTTGGTTTTGATATTCTGGGCATGGAGGAAAACACCCAAAACTGTAAATAATATGATTATGCCTCTCTTCATACAATCAGACTTTTACAAATAAAAAAAGTGTAACACAAAGTTACACTTTCTTGAAAATATATTTAGCTTTTCATTTAATTATTCACAAAGGATAATTCCTTTATTATGATTAAATTCTACAACACCGCTTTTGATAGCATAAGCAAAAACAGAGTCTTTTCCGGCTTCTTTAGTGAAGTTTTTAGCATAAGCTTCATCAATAGAATTAGCAAAAAGCTTTACATCACCTCCGATTAAAGAAGAAACAATTCCTGCGTGGTTTTTCATGATGTGAAATTCACCATTTTTTCCAGGCAATAATACTGAGTCTACTTCTCCTTCAAAAACTACGTATTCTGGTGTTAAAATTTTTATATTCATTTTAATTTAGATTTGAAGATTTCAGATTTCAGATTTCAGACAACCTTAAAGTCTCATGTCTGGTATCTGTAATCTTTATGTCTAATTATTAAGCGTTTTCAGCTAACATTTTTTGTCCTGCTTCGATAGCTTCTTCGATAGTTCCTTTCAGGTTGAAAGCTGCTTCTGGTAAGTGATCTAATTCACCATCCATAATCATGTTGAATCCTTTGATTGTATCTTTGATGTCTACCAATGATCCTGGGATACCTGTAAACTGCTCTGCTACGTGGAAAGGCTGAGATAAGAATCTCTGAACTTTTCTTGCACGGTATACAACAGCTTTATCTTCTTCAGAAAGTTCTTCCATACCAAGGATTGCGATGATATCCTGAAGTGCTTTATATCTTTGAAGGATTTCTTTTACTCTTTGAGCACAGTTGTAGTGATCGTGACCGATAACTTCAGGAGCAAGGATTCTAGAAGTAGAAGCTAGTGGATCTACCGCTGGATAGATACCTAATGAAGCAATCTTTCTGTCAAGTACCGTAGTTGCATCCAAGTGAGCAAACGTAGTTGCAGGAGCCGGGTCAGTTAAGTCATCCGCAGGTACGTATACCGCCTGTACTGAAGTAATTGAACCATTTTTAGTTGAAGTAATTCTTTCCTGCATCGCACCCATTTCAGAAGCTAGCGTTGGTTGGTAACCTACCGCTGATGGCATACGACCAAGAAGTGCAGATACCTCAGAACCAGCCTGTGTAAAACGGAAGATGTTGTCTACGAAGAAAAGTACGTCTCTACCTTGTCCGCTTTCTCCACCGTCTCTGTAGTACTCAGCCAATGTAAGACCAGAAAGTGCTACTCTCGCTCTTGCACCTGGCGGCTCGTTCATCTGTCCGAAAACGAACGCAGCTTTTGAATCTTTCATAGCTTCTAAGTCTACTTTAGAAAGATCCCAGCCTCCGTTTTCCATAGAGTGCATGAAATCATCACCATACTTGATAATACCTGATTCCAACATCTCTCTCAAAAGGTCATTTCCTTCTCTCGTTCTTTCACCTACTCCGGCGAATACAGAAAGACCTCCGTGTCCTTTTGCAATATTGTTAATCAACTCCTGGATCAATACTGTTTTACCTACACCGGCACCACCGAACAATCCAATTTTACCTCCTTTTGCATAAGGCTCAACTAGGTCGATTACTTTAATACCTGTAAATAAAACTTCTGCTGAAGTTGATAATTGATCAAATTTTGGAGCTGGTCTGTGAATTGGAAGACCACCATCCTTAGAAATATCTTGAAGTCCGTCGATAGCATCACCAACAACGTTGAATAGTCTTCCGTTTACAGCCTCTCCGATAGGCATCATAATAGGATTTCCGTATCCAATTACGTCCTGCCCTCTTTTAAGACCGTCAGTAGCGTCCATTGCGATACATCTTACTGTATCTTCGCCAATATGTTGTTCTACCTCTAAAACTACTTTTTCACCGTTTTCTTTTGTAATTTCTAACGCGTCATAGATTGCTGGAACAGCTTCCACATCTGTGAAGACAACGTCGATTACCGGACCAATAATTTGAGAAATTTTACCTTTAATTTGGTTTGCCATTGCTAAATTTTTTCTTGGTGCAAATATAGTGATTCTTCATAAACCCGCAATTGGTAAAAAAAAGATTTTTATCATGCTTTTGAAGAGAGGAAGGAGTTTGCCATTTACTATGTGAAATTCATTATTTATCATTATATTTAACAGCAAATACACAATTCATTAATTTGTCATTATGTTCGTATAATATAATACAGGATATTTTCAGAATTTTTCATTTTTAAATTTTCAGGTTCTCTCCGTTACATTAAAAATAAAGGTTTTATATTTGCAATCAAAATTTTTCCGTTTTGAAAGTTTTCAAGAATTTTACAGATTACTCCTCACAGAAGCCTCTAGCGTTGTCTTTAGGAATGTTTGACGGGGTACATCTCGGGCACAAGAGTATTATCGATGAGCTGACTAAAATAGGTACAGAAAATAACCTGGAAACTGCAATCCTTACCTTCTGGCCGCATCCAAGATTTGTTTTTAATCCGAATGAAGATTTAAAGCTTCTGAATACACTGGAGGAAAAGAAACAACTTGTAGAGAAATACGGCATTGATAATTTGTTCCTTAAAGAATTTGATGAAGAATTCAGAAATTTGACCGGAGAAGAATTTGTACGTCAGATTTTAGTTGATAAACTTAATGTAAAGTATCTTATTATAGGCTACGATCATTCTTTTGGAAAAAACAAAAGTGGAAATTTTGAGCTTCTTCAGAAATTATCAAAAGAACTTGATTTTGAAGTAGAACAGATGGAAGCCATCAACATTCATGAAAACAATATCAGCTCTACAAAAGTGCGTAATGCGCTTTTAGCAGGAAATGTTAAAGAAGCAAATGAAATGCTGGGCTACTCCTACTCTGTTTCCGGAACTGTAGTTCATGGGAAAAAGATCGGAAGAACCATCGGATATCCAACAGCTAATATTGATACCGAATCAATCAAGCTGTTACCTAAAAAAGGAGCTTATATTGTGGAAGTATTTGTAAAAGGCAACCAATATAAGGGAATGCTGAGCATCGGAACCAATCCGACGGTAAACGGAGAAAAACTAACTGTGGAAGTTTATATCCTTGATTTTGAGGATGATATTTATGAAGAAAAGATTACGGTAAGTTTTAGGGATTTTCTTCATGATGAGATCAAATTTGAAGGTCTGGACAAATTGATTGAAAGACTGGATGAGGATAAAAGAATAACAGAAAAATTTGATTTTTAAATATAGAGAAAGGCTATTCGGTGAGAATAGCCTTTTGGTTTATTTTAGTACTTTTAAGTAGATTTTCTGGGTTTCATTATTCAGTTTCACATTCGGGAACTTCTTGTCATAATCAATAAAGATATCTCCTTTTTGATCTGCTTTTCCGTTTCCATCAGAGTCCCAGCTTATGGTTACATAATATTTTGCAGGACCGGCAGGTTTTGGATTGATCTTGCTTTCGGCATTTTCAGGTATTGGCAGATTGATGGTGAAAGGTATTGATTTCTGTTCATATTCCTGTTCTGTAATTAAAGTAGCAGGAGCATCAGCCAGTTTTTCGTCCATTCCATATAAGCTCACTTTCAGCCGGGCATTTTTAATGGTAAATGCGTCTGTTCCTGAAAATTCTAATTTAAGAGTTTCGGGAGATTTTTCAGAGGCTGATACAGCAGAAGTATTTTTTTCGGTAGTGTTCTTATTTACCGGCTTGGTGCAGCCTGACAGCATCAATGTTCCGGCTGCTGCGAATAATAAAAGGTGATTTCTCATTTGTTATTTATTTTATTAATGTCAAATATATTATTTCACCAGTAATAGATAACAAATCCCGTACCTCAATTTATTTTATTTACTATAATGAATTGACTTCATTCTGCGCTTTTTTAGTCAGGGATTTGAAAACCAGCTCGTAGGATTGATCAATGAGTTTAAAGATCAGATCTCTTTTCAATCCATCTACCGTTACAGAATTCCAGTGGGTTTTGTTCATATGATAAGCACCTGTGATCTGAGGATATTGTTCACGAAGCTCTGCACTCCATTCAGGATCTGTTTTTACATTAATGGCCAACGGCTGTCTCTCAAGTCCCATCAGTAAAAACATTTTGGTGTCTACTTTCATCACGAGAGTTTCGTTATCAAACGGAAAACTTTCTGTAACTCCTTTTTTGGCAAGACAATAATCTAAAATTTCGTTGGCATCCATGTTCAATTTAAGTGATAAGTAATGATCAAATTAATTCTTTAATCTTTGATTCAAATTTAGTAAATTTAAGAAAGAAATAATCTCACAAAACCGCAATTATTATGAAAGCTCTGGTAATAGGTGCTACAGGTGCCACAGGAAAAGATCTTGTCAATCAGTTACTGAATGACAAAGAGTTTGATGAAGTGGATATCTTTGTCAGAAAGCCTGTTGATATTCAAAATGACAAGCTTAAAGTTCATGTGGTGAATTTTGAGAAGCCGGAGGAATGGAAAAATATGGTAAAAGGAGATGTTGCCTTTTCCTGCCTGGGAACAACTTTAAAGGATGCCGGAAGCAAAGAAGCCCAGAAAAAAGTAGACTTTGATTATCAGTATGAATTTGCGAAAGCAGCGAAAGAGAATGAAGTGGAAGATTATATTCTGGTATCAGCCTACGGAGCAAATCCACAGTCTAAAATTTTCTATTCTAAAATGAAGGGCGAACTGGAAGAAGCTGTAAAACAGCTGCATTTCAACAAGATCACTATTTTTAAGCCGGGAATGCTGGAACGAAAAGATTCTGAAAGAACCGGAGAAGTATTGGGAAGCCGCATCATCAAATTTGCTAATAAATTAGGGCTATTAGAAAGTCAGAAGCCCCTGCCAACCGATATTCTGGCAAAAGCTATGATTAATTCTTCGAAAATAAAAAGTAACGGCTACTCCAGTATCAAGCTGGGAAATATTTTCTGTTTTGCGGAAAAGAGCAATGAATAGTTAAAAGATTCGGGATGCGTGATTCGCGGTTTGGGATGCAAGTAATATGTTTCGTGTTAAAGGGGAAAAACTCCTTATTGATTCCCCTTAAGTTTAAGCACCAAATACTGCTACCTGTAATGTATTACCTATTTTGTAGTCTTGCTGCCCATTTTCTGTCCTAATTTTTCATATTCAATATCATTAGGCTCCCATAGCTCTATTTTATTGCCTTCAATGTCCATAATGTGGACAAATTTTCCATATTCATAAGTCTCAATCTTATCTACAACGGTTACATTTTCTTTCTTCAACTGTTCAACAAGTTTTTCAAGATTATCCACCCTGTAATTGATCATAAAATCTTTCTCCGAAGGCTGAAAATATTTGGTCTTTTCACTGAAAGGGCTCCACTGGCTGAATCCTTTTTTAGAGTTATCACTACCCTGAAACCATTCAAATACAGCTCCATACTGATTGGTACTGAGTCCCAGATGATTTTCATACCACTCTCTCATTTTCTCAGGATTTTTACATTTAAAAAAGATACCGCCAATGCCGGTAACTCTTTTCATATCGTCAGACTTGTTTTCTGTAACGGCCTTAAAAGCAAATCCTAACATAAATGAAGCCAGGATACAAAGGGTAAAAATTATTTTCTTCATAAAATATATTACGATTTAAAAGGACTATATGCAATTTGATGCCATTGCCATTCTGACGAAGGAAGAATCTTATGGAAAGTCCGGATTCTTCATTTCACTGCGTTACATTCAGAATGACAGAGTCATAATAAATAAGAAAGCAGGATTAATGTAAAATTGTATATAATTACCAATTTTAAAATAAAAAAGTGGATGTTAACACCCACTTATAAAAAATATTTCTTATTTCAGATACTTTGTAATAGCCTCATCAGTAGGCTTTGTAGTACTTACAAAAGAATCGATCAGTTTTCCGTTTTCATCTACCAGGAATTTGGTGAAGTTCCAAAGGATGGTTGTGTTCTTTACTCCGTTCAATTCCTTTTCCGTTAAGTACTTGAAGATAGGAGCGGTATCATCTCCTTTCACGGAAACTTTGGCTGCCAAAGGGAACGTTACTCCGTAGTTTTTCTGGCAGAAAGCACCGATTTCCGGGTTGGTCCCAGGCTCCTGGCCTCCGAAATTGTTTGCAGGGAAACCTACTACAACCAGTTTATCTTTATATTGTTCGTACACCTTTTCAAGATCTGCGTATTGGGGTGTAAACCCACATTCTGAAGCGGTATTGACAATGAGAATTTTTTTCCCTTTGAAGTCTGCAAAATTGATTTCTTTGCCATCAAGACTTTCTACTTTAAAGTCATATATTGTTTTTCCCATAAGTTCTGTGGTTTTAGCTTTAGAAATTTCACTTTTCTGGTTGGTGCAGCTTTGCAGGAATGCCATGAAAGAAAGCAGCAGTAAAAAAATCTTTTTCATTTCTTATAATTTTATGCAGCAGGCTGCAGTTGATTTAAAATTTAAAAATATTAGCCGGAAAAACTTTATTGATATCGATTCTGTTTAATAACATCACATAATCTCCGTCTTTTTTAGGACTTGAAGACTCAATTCTGAAGGGCATTATAATGTTTCCAACTTTTTTGAAATCAGAATAAATCAGTGACTCATCTTTTTTCACCTCTTTAATCAGCATATACGTTTTTGTATCAAAATAATACATGTTCTTATTTACATTCTTGGTAAGTTGTACCTTATGGCAGTAGATCTCTCCTACTTTTTCTTTTCCAAGATATTTGGCGTCAAATCCTTTATTTTCCCAATCAATGAAATCATTATCGAAACTTTCCGGCACATATTCAGGATATTCCTGAAGTTTATTGGCAGCATAATTCATTGCATACCCTTTGGTACCATCAAAACCTTCAATTGCAGTTTCTTTTCCTCCGGTCGTAATCAATGTTTTAGTAAGATTTGGACGTTGCTGAAAAATTCTTATCGGATATTCATCTTTAATTCCCAGGATTACTTTTCCTTGAAGCAATACCGAGTTTAATAATTTCCAATTGGTTAACCCTCCGGATAATTCAATGTTTTTGTCAATAATTTCCTTTGCGGTCTGTCCGAATATCACGTGCGAAAATATCAGTCCAAATACTAATAATAACTTCTTCATTAATTTTATTTATAAATTCAAATATAGGGGGATTTATGGAAAATTGCAAAAAAGGCAAAAGCTCAGGAAGACCAATTTGTTAATTTCAGATAAGTTTTCGGGCTTTTTCCAGATCTTCCGGAGTATCAATGCCTACTCCTACGAAATTGGTTTCTATCATTTTGATTTTCATTCCATATTCAAGATAGCGGATGCATTCAATCTTTTCGGATATTTCCAATGGCTTCATAGCCAGCTTTGAAAACTGCAGCAGGGCATCTTTTCTGAAAGCATATACTCCAATATGTTTAAAATAACTTACATCATAAGAAACCTCCCTGTGAAAAGGAATGACGGAACGGCTAAAATACAGGGCAAACCCATTATTATCGGTAATCACTTTTACATTATTCGGGTTTTCAATTTCTTCTTTTTCATGCAGCTGTATTTTCAAAGAAGCTAAAGATATTTCCTGTTGCTGGTCATGTTTAAAAACTTCTATCAGTTGACGTAAAGGTTCTAACTTAAGGAAAGGCTCATCTCCCTGGACGTTGATCACAATGTCGCAGTCAATATTCTGTACAGCTTCCGCAATACGGTCACTTCCGGTCTCATGCTGTCCTGTCATGACGGCTTTTCCTCCGTTTTTTACGATTTCATCAAGAATAATTTCAGAGTCGGTGGCGACAAATACTTCATCAAACAGCCCCGTTTCCACTACATTCTGATAGGTTGTGGTAATAACGGTTTTTTCTCCTAAAATCTGCATTAATTTCCCCGGAAAACGGCTTGCTTCATAACGTGCAGGGATGACAGCGATTATTTTCATTCAATACAATATTAAGTAATTCTTTTTAAATCAGGAGGTTTCATTCCGGTATTTATAAAAGTCCGGATACACCTTTTATCCTGAGACCAAATGTAGTGAAAAGTATCTTATTTCCTAAACAAAACAAAGATTTCAGAGTTTAAAAAGAGAGTTTTACGCCTACCATATTGTATTCCCATTGGCGGGATGCGGTGAAGTTAAGATTATATCTGGTCTTTCCTATGGTTCCCTGTGATGAAGTATATCTGCTTTTTGAGATGGTTTTTCCTATAAAATATCCCATGAATAAAGCCAGAGGATAGTCTGAAGCCCAGTGAACTTTACTCTGCATCATTTGAAAGCATAACGCTCCGGCTAATGTATATCCTACAGGTTTGATCCATTTCGCATCCGGATAGTTATCAGCAATTACAGTAATTCCAGCCATAAAGGTAGTTAAGTGTCCGGATGGCATTGCGTCATAATTCGAGGTGTTTTTGCTGAATGCTGAAAAGCTTGGAAATGGATTCCACGCGCCTCCTTTATGTCCGTATTCTTCTGCAATAAAAGGGCTTTCTCTTCCGGTAATTCTTTTCAGCGTTTGGGTAAAAACTCCGGAAAGAATTAAGCTTTCCATTAAACCACTGGCGGTAGCCTGTGCCCTGTAATCATTTTTTATCAATCCATAGGTTCCGAAACCAATTCCTAATAATACTAATGTAGACCCGTTTCCGATCAGGTACAAAGCAGATCCGACATCTTTAGGAATTTTAAAAACACCTCCCACTTTGTGATAGTTGTTATCCTTATCCATTCCCCACCTTTCGGCCAGCTCTCTTGAATTGTCAATCAGTTTCTGATCAAACGGCAGGAGTATTAACGTAGCGGCAACAGCACCACCCAGATAATAAGCATGATCTTTTGCTACGAAATCTTTATTGGTATTGATGAAGTTTCTTGGTAATTTGGTGACAAAGTCAAGGAGTTTAGGTTTTGGATATGTCCGGACGGAACCGTCTTTTAAGGTGTAGGTTTGTACTTTTGGAAGTTCAACTTCTTTTGGTAACTCACTTACCTTCAGACTGTCAACCTCCTGTGAGCATACCAGTATTGAAACCGGTAAAAGTAGAAATCTCAGTTTTTTCATCGTGTAATTTTCGATTTATTATATTCAGGTGTGTAAAGCCACAAATATAATTCCTTGTTGAATGTAGTGCAAAGCGGTTATCTAACTTTTAATATTTATTTAATTTTTTGAGAAGTAAACGCAACTTCAATTCAAATATTGGATCAAAAAAATAATCCCATATATCCATGAAATATAGATAAAAGAATAGAAAAGTCCGAGTCCAAGGCTTTTTACTATATTTCCTTTACATTTTCCTGAATTTTTAAAAACCAATCTGAGTGCTCTGAAAAATATCCAGTACAAGATGGCACCCAACAAGAATACGGCCGACCAAAAGAAAAGTCCGAAAAAATAAGAAAGAAAAATAAGTAGAATGGAAATTACAATCCAGGCAAGAATGGAAAGAATAGCGCCTCCTATTCCATCTCCGGCATCAGGAATGTCTACCTCAAAACCATCAAATTTTGGTGTTTTATCAGCATATCTTTGTATTCTTTCTTTGTTTAAGATATTTCCGATATTATCTTTTAATTTTAACCCGGAATACAGCCCCACAGTGATAAACAGGAAAAATGCCCCTGCCAGAACAGAAGTTGATAGAATTGAATTCAAAAACAGTGAACGATGATCTGCTTTCCCTGAAAGCCAAACGCTTAATATCACTATTACGATAATTAACAATGTTGAAAAAAACAAATATTTTGTCTCAAGAAAGGATTTCTGTGGAAGGTTCATGGTTTTAAAGGTGTGTAAAAAAACGCTTCGACTCTGCTCAGCGTGACATTGCTAATACTAAAAGATATATTTTAACGATGTCATGCCGGACAGAGTCGAAGCATATTTTTTATGTAAAGATTATTTTAAATTGTTCAAAGCACTTTCCAGTTTTGGAAGCATTACCTTGATCTCATCTACAGCCAATCCTCCTACAGAAGCACGGAACCAAGGTTCTGATTTTTCTTCTCCGAAAGCTGAGAACGGTACCAAAGCCACTCCTGCTTCATTGATTAGGTAGAAAACAAGATCTGAAGAGTTTTCAATGACAGCTCCGTCAGGTTTTGTTTTTCCGATATAATCAAGTTTGATGGTAAGGTAAAGAGCACCCATTGGTTCGATGCTGTCAACAGCAAGTCCTTTTGCCTTTAAATCCTGAACTCCGTTGTGAAGTACTTTTAAGCTGTTTTCAAGTTTAGCTTTAAAGTCGTTAACGAAAACATCAACGTTCTCTGAGTTTTCATAGAATTTAGCGGTTGCTTCCTGCTCAGGTTTAGGTGCCCAAGCTCCAACGTGAGTAAGAAGTGCCTTCATTTTATCAAGAATATGAGCAGGTCCGAATCCCCATCCTACACGAACTCCGGTTGCAGCAAGGCATTTTGAAATACCGTCAATATAGATGGTGTAGTCTTTCATTTCAGGGAAAAGAGAAACCGGATCTACATGTTCTGCTCCAAACGTAAGACAAGAATAGATCTGGTCATACATCAGGTATAGCGGTTTTTCGTCTGCTCCTCTTTTTTTGTTTTCAGCAATAACCAGTTCACAGATTTCTGAAAGCTGTTCTTTTGTAAACATGGTTCCTGTAGGGTTCAATGGAGAACATAATGCCAATAAAACAGCTCCATCCAAATGCGGTCTTAAATCATCAGCAGTCGGAAGGAAGTTGGTTTCAGGTTTTGTTTTCACTTCTACAGCATTGGCAGAAGTAAGATAAGCATAGTGATTGTTGTTCCATGATGGTGTAGGATACACTACTTTATCTCCTTCGTCTACAATGGTTTTGTACACCGCATAGATCAAAGGTCTTGATCCTGCCGTAATCAGAATATCGTTAGGAGAATAATCCAGATTCCATCTTTTTTTAAGGTCTTTGGAAACTTCTTTTCTTAAAGATAAAAGTCCGTTCGCAGGCGGATAGTTCGTCAGATTATTCTGATATGCTTTCTGAATCTCTTCCTTCAGCAATGCCGGAATAGGATAAATGTTAGAATTCAGATCACCAATAGTAAGATTGGCAATTTCCGCTCCTTTTGCTTTTAGATCATTTACTTCGTTACCAATTTTTACAATTTCAGAACCGATCAGGTTCGCTGCTAATTTTGAAACTTTCACTTTTTCTTATTTTAAATTTATATTATCGTTCTCCATGAATCTTCTCATATTTTTGATTGATGGTATTTTTAAGAGTATTAATCCAGTTTCAAATCTGTTTTAACGGCTCCTATTTTGGCTTCCAATGATTTTAATTTGTCTCTGAAATCTGCTTCTGAAGTAATGGAATCCTTTACAGAAACATAAAATTTGATTTTTGGTTCTGTTCCTGAAGGTCTTACGCATACTTTTGTTCCATCCTGTGTATAATAGATCAAAACGTTAGACTTTGGAATATCATTCATTACTTTTTTCACGTTGGTAGAAACGGTAAGGCTGGTTTGTTCTTTGAAATCCTTTACTTCTTCTACCGGTGATCCTGCCAGTTCCTTCGGAGGATTTTCACGGAAGTTTTTCATCATATTCTGAATTTCTTCAGCACCTTCTTTTCCTTTTCTTACAATATTGATCAATCCTTCGTAATACATTCCAAGGTCTTCATAGATCTCGATCATATACTGATACATTGTTCTTCCGTTCGCTTTACACCATGCTGCAATTTCGCAGGCTAAAAGGATACTTCCGCAAGAGTCTTTGTCACGAACGAAATCTCCGGTCATAAATCCGAAACTTTCTTCACCTCCGCATACAAATTTCTGCTTTCCTTCTGCTTCACGGATCATTTTTCCAATCCATTTGAATCCGGTAAGACCTACTTTGCATTCTACTCCGAATTTCTGAGCGATATCAAAGAAGATATCGGAAGTTACGATGGTAGAACCAATGAACTCTTTTCCGGTAATTTTCCCTTGTTTTCTCCACTCATTCAGAATGTAATACGTAAGGATGGTATTGGTCTGGTTTCCGTTCAACAGCTGCATTTCGCCATCAAGGTTTCTTACCGCGATTCCTAATCTGTCTCCGTCCGGGTCTGTTCCGATCACAATATCTGCATTGGTAATTCTTGCCAGATCCATTGCCATTTCCAATGCTGCAGGCTCTTCCGGGTTGGGAGAATCTACGGTAGGGAAATTTCCGCTTGGGATCATCTGTTCTCTTACAAGATCTACCTTTTTGAACCCTGCTTTTTCAAGTGCTTTAGGAACAGTTGTATACGTTGTACCGTGGATTGAAGTGAAAACAATATTTAAATTTTCTTTTCCGATATTCTGATAGGTAGAGTTTTCAATACATGCATCGATATATACATCGTCCTGCTCCTCTCCGATCCATTCGATCAGATCATCATTTCCGTTGAATTTAATTTCTTCAAATTTCACAGAATACACTTCATTAATAATGGCTTCATCATTAGGCGGAACAATCTGTGCGCCGTCATTCCAGTATACTTTGTAACCGTTGTATTCTGGTGGGTTGTGAGAAGCCGTTAATACGATTCCTCCGTTACATTTTTTATCACGAACGGTGAAAGACAACTCAGGTGTCGGTCTGTGATCTTTGAAAAGCAATACTTTGATTCCGTTGGCTGTTAAAACATCTGCTACCAGTTTTCCGAATTCTTTTGAGTTATTACGAACATCATAAGCGATAGCCACTTTAATCTCTTCTCCTTTGAACTGCTGAAGCATATAATTAGCCAATCCCTGAGTCGCTTGTCCTAATGTATATTTATTCAAGCGGTTGGTTCCTACTCCCATTATTCCACGCATACCTCCTGTCCCGAATTCCAGTTCTCTGTAGAAAGAATCTTCCAGATCAGGGGAATTGCTGTCGATCAACGTCTGTACAGCATCTCTTGTTTCTTTATCGAAGGTATCACTTAACCAAAGTTTCGCTTTTTCTAGTGTATTCATATTTGTAATGTTGTTCTTTTATAATTTGTAAAGTTCCTAGTTTCTAGTTTAAATAATGCTGTTTTTTAATCCAGCTTTTTGTTTTCGACTTTCGTTGTTTTATCAATTTTAAACGCTCTGATGGGATCGTTATAATAGACAAATTTTGCTGTGTTCTGAATATGTCCTTTTAAAGAATCTTTTACGTTTACTTCTGCATAATTTCCATTTTTGGAGTCAATATTCAGGTTGGTAATTTTCCAGTAAGGCGCAATTAAACTTGCTGTGTCTGAAATCTTTATGACTGCATCTTTCGACAATCCAAGGAAATTAGCGCGGCTTCTGTTATGCATTTCCACTTCTGCTCTTCTGGTGTTGACAGAGCCCATGAAGCTGGCATTATTTTTCATACTAAGCCTGAAATTGTCTGTTTTGATTTCACTTGAAATATTGACTTCAACAGAATCGGAAACAGCAACTTTTTCAAGATTATATTTTGAATAGATCGTTACATTATAAAAATCGACTCCTTTTGTACCTCTTTTTTCTTTGATGAAAAGTGTTTTGTCTTCTACATCCACATCCAGATTATTGGCTACATTCGGATAGGTCTCTATTTCTACAAAATTCTTCGGACCTCTGGCATAAAATACACGAAATTTCCCTTCCAGGTCAAGGTTTACAAATTCCGGTACATCCACATCTTTCTTTTCAATATTTCCTTTTGGAGAAACTTTTCCACAGGAAACTACTGCCATCAGCATCAATGTGTATACAACTTTTTTCATATTTAATTTTAAATATTACATTATTATCGTAACAATTCGTACTGAAAATTCCTGAAAGTTTTTTCATATCTCTCATTAGACTTTCAATATTACTTTGAACAAAAATAGGATTAAAATTTCTAAAAATCTTTGTCTTTTGACAATAAAATACCTGATAATTTTTAATTTTCTGCTTTTCAGGAAAAAGACTGTTTGCTATTTATATTTTGTCTTTATTTTTTTATAAAACCACGTTTTAGGACTTCCTGCCATTGAAAATAAAAGCAGATAATTTTCATCTACACTGGAAATTTTCATAGGAGTTACATTTTCATCATCATTATACCTCATTTTCAACAGATTATTTTCTATCTGATAAGTTCCTTTGTTTCCCATTGAACTGAAAGTTTTATCCTGATAAAAGGTCAGAACTCCTGTTCCATATCTGGAATTGTTTGTTTTATTTTTCAACGTATCCGTATTAGAAATTTCTCCATCATAAATATCAATAAACTCCCATGAACCGTAAAGTTTATTTGATGAACATGAGACTGCAAAAAGTAACAGAAAGTAAAAAAGAATAGATTTGAGTTTAAACATCCGGATTTAAAGTTTTTATAAAAATACAAAAAGCACTCTGGAATAGAGTGCTTTGTATGTATTGAAATTGGAATGATTATTTTTTGCGTAACCACCCCGTCAAAAATTCTTTGAATTTTCACCACCCCTCCAAAGGATGGGAATGGCCATACATCAACTAAAGGTTTACATTAACAGATTAGTTTTCAGTACATTTATTAAATAATCACCTAAATTTATATTACTTCGTCAATATTATAATTCTTATGCTCACGGTTGGTTCTGATAATCATTTCTCCTAAGAATCCTGCGATAAAGAGAAGGGTTCCCATGATCATCATGGTTAATGCGATAAAGAACCATGGATTATTGGTAATCAAATGTCCGTAAATTCCTCTTGCCACATCAATCAGTTTAGAAATTCCCAGCCAAAGTGCTGAAAGAAATCCAACAATAAACATTAAAGTCCCTACCGCTCCGAAGAAATGCATTGGTCTTCCCCCGAAACGGCTTACAAACCAAAGGGTTATCAGATCCAGAAATCCTCTGATGAATCTTTCCGTTCCGAATTTTGAAGTTCCGTAAGGTCTTGCCTGGTGCTGTACTTCTTTCTCGGTAATTCTTCTGAAACCTGCATTGGCAGCCAATACCGGAATATAACGGTGCATATCTCCATACACATCAACCGATTTTACCACCTGTCTTTTATAAGCTTTCAGACCACAGTTGAAGTCGTGAAGGTAAACTCCTGAAACTTTTCTCGCTGCCGCATTGAATAGTTTTGACGGAATATTTTTCGTCATTACATTATCAAAACGCTTCTTTTTCCAACCGGAAACGATATCATAATTATCATGAATCACCATATTGTACAGTTCCGGAATTTCTTCAGGAAAATCCTGTAAATCGGCATCCATTGTAATCACTACATCACCGTTTGTTCTTTCAAAAGCGGCATGAAGCGCCTGTGATTTTCCATAATTTCTGGAAAATTTAATAGCGTGGATCTGAGGATACTGAACTTTCATATTCTCAATAATACTCCACGACAAATCCGTACTTCCGTCGTCTACAAACCAGATTTCATAAGATAAATTACTGGTTGTACATACTTTATCAATTCTTGAAAAAAGTTCTTCCAGAGAGTCTTCTTCGTTCAGTAACGGAATAACTATAGATAAATTCATTTAATTTTAATAAAAATTAGGCTTGATTGGTTTCTTCGGGTTGATGTATCATTCTTGTTCTGAAAAATGCTCCGAAAAACACCGACAAAACTACGTAAAATATAAGAATTGCTGCAAAATATCCTGAAAAATGACTTGCGGTAAGCATATCTTTTCCTTTAACCGCCTCAGGAGTGAAGCTTTGCAGTCTTTCTTTGTATTTCTGATCCAGTTCATCAATATCCTTCTGATGTTTCAGAATTTTTCTTGCAGAAGTATATTCTGTATCCAGTTCTGATTTTTGTCTCTGAACATATTGATAGTTCAAAAGGCTTTTTGCAGCAGGATCAACGAAGGTTAAAAACGCATAAATACTGAAGATGGAAAGAACTCCTCCGATAAACATCGGAACAAATGCTCTTTTGAAAGCATCTTTAAATTTTACCACTCTATGGTTGTTCCAGTAAGATTTTACAGACCAGAAAGCAGCTCCGGCATATAAAAGAGGTAAAACAAAAGCATTGGCTTTCAAAGAGATATCAAAATAATTGATTCCTGAGAAAAAAGTATATACTACAAAGAAAACGATCATTGTAGCAATAAAAAGTATAATTCCTAGTGTTGATGGACTTTTCGTCATATTTAAATTTTTAGAAAAAAGTTGAAAAATTTTCCCTCTAAATGTCAGGCGTTTAGCTTTACCACTGCATTTTTTCGACTAATTTTCTTTAATAAAGTTTTGAAGTTTATAAAATATTCCTACCTTTGCAACGGCAAGTCCTAAACAACCAGCTCCTGAGAATCCTCCAGGGTGGGAACGCAGCAAAGGTAATCGGTCGTAGCGGTGTGATTTAGGTAGCTTGCCATTTTTTTTTGTTTTAAAGTAAGAAGAGAGGTAATTTGATAATTATCTTTTTTTGTTTTTAATACCTTACGCATCATTTTCATTTTTCTAATTTTCAGATTACCTCCGGTTTTGTTATCGATTAAAATTCGAACGTCTCTCCTAATTTTGGTAAAACAAGTTCTACATTTTTATCAGCAAAATGCTGTAGTGCACTTTCATGGTTGATTTCAATGGCAGGAAAAGTATCAAAGTGACATCCGATTACTTTTGGTGTTTTTAACAGCTCTGCTGCTGCAAAAGAAGCTTTTCTGGGGCACATAGTGTAGTGGCTTCCGATCGGAAGGATAGAAAGGTCGATGTTTCCGTATAATCTCGGGAACAGCTCCATATCAGCCATTACTCCTGTATCACCTGCCAGATAAATGTTCTTACCTTCAGGAAGTCTGAAGATATACCCTACAGGAACGCCTCCATAGCTTCCATCCGGGAAAGAACTTGTATGGTGAGCCGGAACCATGGAAATTTTAAGATCGTCGATTTTTGCCGATCCTCCTAAGTTCACATCATCTTTATTTTTTGCCTGTTGAAAATAACCGCATACTTCAGGAACTCCAATGATGGTAGCTTCCGGATAGTGCTGCAATACTTCTGCTACATCAGCAATATGATCACCGTGTGCATGAGTTAATAGGATGTAGTCGATTTTTTGGGCAGAAATGTCAAAACCTGACTCTGCTTTTTTGTAATTGTAAAAAGGGTCACTCAGAATTGTTTTGTCCTTGTAGGTAAACAGGAAACAATTTTGCCCTAAGAATTGTATTTTCATTTTAAATTTAATTTCAATTGTTATTAAATAGATTAAACACAAATGATTCAAATAATTTCACAAATAGCACAATGAGATTAGCGGAGTTTGTGAAAGCATTCGTGCCATCCGTGTCTTCTTTAATCTATTATTTCGATGGAAACTTATCCTCAATAAGGTTAAGCTTAATCCTATGTTCCAGATAGGCCTTACATCCGTCTAAAACTGTTGTAAAACCTCCTGTATTGTCATTAATTACTTTCAGCAGATCTTCGCCTGTCTGGCTGAATCCATAGCTTTTAATGACCACGAGTGTTCCTTTTTCCATCGTTTTGAATTCATAGTCTACGTTTACTGAAGGCTTTCCCCATTCTGTTCTGATCAGTTGGTTCGGAATAATCTGGTGAACTTTCACTACGTTTTTTACTCCGTACATTTCCCATTCCCAGGTAACAGTCTTCCCTTCTTCCAGCTTTCCGGTAGATTTGGTAAACCAGAAATTGGTAGTTACTTCCGGATTGATGAATGCTTCGAAAACATCTTCAACCGGCTTCCTGATAAGCATTTGAGCTTCAACGTATGCATTAGAACTCATGGTATAATATTTTAGATTTAGTGAAATAAGTTAAGTCCGGCTGCTGTAAGAATTGCCATTACAAAAGTCATGATTCCTACCTGTTTTAAGTACTGGTCTAATTCTTTTGGTTCTTTCACCGACATGATGCTTCTTCTCAGCTTGGCTAATGGGAATAAAAGGATCATTACAATAAACACATAGTAGTTTTGCTGCTGTATAAACCCGTTTACTCCTAAAAAGATAAGGATAAGCACCAATGGTAACTGTAACAGGACCATTTCATAGATCATTGCATTTTTGAATCCGATTCTCAATGCAAAGCTATTTTTCCCTGATAATCTGTCGCTTTCAATATCTCTCATATTGTTCAGGTTAAGAACCGCCATACTCATCATTCCAACCGCTGTTCCGGGTAATAATATATCCCAGCTGAAAGTTTTTGTAAACAGGAAATAGCTTCCGCACACAGAAACCAGTCCAAAGAAGATAAACACGAAAATATCTCCCAATCCCATGTATCCGTAAGGTTTTTTACCTACCGTATATCCAATTGCGGCAAGAATGCATGCTACTCCCAATCCTATGAAGATATAGAATTCATTCATATAGTTTGGAATAAAAGCTACGTACAACAAAGCAATGGTAGCAATGAAAGATAATACTGCGAAAAGAATCACAGCATTTTTCATCTGTTTTGCGGTAATTTTCCCTGATGCTACCGCTCTTGCTTCAGCTTCATTGATTCTTTTGGCGTCTGTACCTTTTACTCCGTCACCATAATCATTGGCATAATTTGATAAAATCTGGTATAAAAGCGTAACCAACAGAGCGAGTGCAAGGATTTTCCAGTCCCAGGTACCGCCTTCTCCGTAAAGTCTCCATTTTGCAATGAAAGCTCCCATAATAATTCCGCTTAAGGAAAGCGGTAAAGTTCTTAGCCTTGCGGCTTTTATCCAATCCGTCATATTTTTATCATTGATAAGCGATAATTGATAAATGATAATATCATTCATCAATTATCAATTATATTTTTAGGATATCCATTGATCTTCTCCGAAGTTAGGTTTTCTTTTTTCAAGAAAGGCATTTCTTCCCTCCTGAGCTTCTTCTGTCATATACGCAAGACGGGTAGCTTCTCCTGCGAAAACCTGCTGCCCTACCATACCATCATCTGTAAGGTTCATAGCAAATTTCAGCATTCTGATAGAAGTCGGGGATTTAGCTAATATTTCCTGTGCCCATTCGTAAGCAGTATCTTCTAATTCTGCATGAGGAACTACTTTATTGACCATTCCCATTTCGAAAGCTTCCTGTGCAGAATAGTTTCTTCCTAAAAAGAAAATCTCACGTGCTTTTTTCTGTCCTACCATTTTAGCAAGATAAGCAGAACCATAACCACCATCGAAACTGGTAACATCTGCATCGGTCTGTTTGAAAATAGCATGTTCTTCGCTCGCTAAAGTAAGGTCACATACTACGTGAAGTGAGTGTCCACCACCAACTGCCCATCCGGGAACAACAGCGATCACCACTTTCGGCATAAAACGGATCAGACGCTGAACTTCAAGAATGTTCAGACGGTGTCTTCCGTCTTCTCCTACATACCCCTGGTGTCCTCTGGCTTTCTGATCTCCTCCACTGCAAAATGCCCATCCTCCGTCTTTTGGACTTGGTCCTTCTCCTGACAGCAATACAACGCCTATTGAAGGATCTTCATAGGCATCATAAAAAGCATCATATAGTTCTGAAGTTGTTTTAGGTCTGAATGCATTACGTACTTCAGGTCTGTTGAAAGCAATTCTTGCTACTCCGTTAGATTTTTTATAGGTAATATCTTCGTATTCCTTGGCGGTTTTCCACTCGATCATCTTATAAAAATTTTTCTCAAAGATACGGAATTACAGAGAAATTTTCAGGTTGAAATTGAAGGTTCATCTCTATAAAAAAAGAAATTTTGAATGCATGAATCCGGCATGAAGAGAAACTGCATAACAGGGTCGGTAATAAATCAAACCTAACAGGTTTTAAAAACCTGTTAGGTTTATAAATTTAATTCAAAATCATAAAAGGCCTGCAAACTTCTATATGAAACATAAAATCCTGATATGAACTTCATTACTTTGTGTTTACATGACTAGTCCTGAAAAAGGTTGACTAGTTTAATATTTCAAATATACTTAAATCAGAGTAGGAATTTTCCTATTCTGA
>NZ_JCAIOM010000033.1:0-23645 GCF_059587025.1 Chryseobacterium sp. DZ-32 | reverse complement strand
TATTAAATTATTTCGTACACAAATCAGATTCTAAAAACACAATGATGAAAAAGCTTCACAATCAGTGAAGCTTTTTTGTTTTTTGACAAAATCAAATGACATAAGAAAGTGAAGCGTTAAGAAAATGAATTCTGTGAACGTTAAAAAAATTCTGGTGTTTGAGTGCGGGACAAAATATGATTCTAAACATAGATCGTTTCCGCACGAGTTTAGAGTTTTTAGAGAACAGATTTTATTTTTAGCTGAAGTTTCTGAGTCTTGAATTTTTGATTCTTTTGTTTCAAGACAAAAGAAATATAATTCTTTTTATAGATTATCTTTCAAGCGAAAAATTCGAAATTACTTTCGGACGTTCTGCTTCATTAGCAACTTTCCAGGATGTTCTGTACATCCATTCCGTCATTTTATACAGCTTTTTGTAATTGATATTTTCTGATTCATCCTGCGGGGTATGGTACTGATCATGCAGAACACTGGTAAAGAATACAGCAGGAATGCCAATTTTAGCATACGGAAGATGGTCACTTCTGAAATAGAAATACTCAGCATGGCTTGGAGAATCCCAATCCTTCAGATATTTGAACTTTGTGCTTTCGTTATTGGCATCTTCAGCCATTTTAACAAGCTCTTCAGAATTTTTGTGAGGAGCATTTCCTCCTAATAGAGCAGCTTCATTATTGTCATTTCTCCCGATCATGTCACCATTCAGTACGGCTACAATTTTCTCTTTCGGAACAACAGGATGGGCTGCATGCCATCTTGAACCCAGTAATCCTCTTTCTTCAGCGCCATGGAAAACAAAAAGGATGCTTCTTTTTCCCGGCTGTTTTTTGTAAGCTCTGGCCATTGCTAACATGGCAACACAGGTGCTTGCATTATCATCAGCACCGTTATAGATGGTGTCATTCTTTACAGGGTGTCTGATTCCGTCATGATCCTGATGTCCGCTTAACAGAACATATTCATTTTTAAGAACAGGATCTGTACCATCAATTTTTCCGATAATATTAACGGATGGATATTTGTAAGTTTCAGTAATCAGGTTTAAAGATGCTTTCGGATTGTTTTTTACCCAGCCGGCATCTTCTCTTTTGATCCACAGGACAGGAATATTATTGGTGATTTTTTCTCTTAATCCTTCCACTCCGTAGCTTCCTCTTGTCATTTGAGGCAGTACTTCTACCCAGCTTTGCTCGGAAATATCATCGGTGATGAAAATAATGGCTTTTGCTCCCAGTTCAGCGGCTTTATTGTAATATTTATTTCTTACAAATCCGGGATATCTTCTTACAAAAAGAGTCATATCCTTAGAAATATTTTTGTCGGATGCGTTTACTGCAACAACTTTTCCTTTGATATTCAATTTCGCAAGCTCTTCAGGCTCTGCGTTTCCGGCATATACAATTTCAGCGTCTACAGAAGCATTTACAGGTTCCGCAACCAGAAAATCCTTCCATAATTTTAAACTTTTGTCTCCGATTTTCAGGGTGCTTTGCGGGATCACCTGATGTCTGTACATATCAAAGAACTGGAAAAATGTTCCATTATCTCCGGCAGGTTCCATTCCGGCTTCCTTCGCTTTGTCAGCCAGCCACATAGAAACTTTCAATTCATCCAGAGTTCCGGCTTCACGGCCCCAGAACTGGTCTGCAGCAAGCTGGTACATATCGGTGCGGAGATCAGATTCTTTGATAGCAGAAACTAAAGGTTTTTTATAATTCTGAGCATTTCCGAGGGTAAACAGGAAAAGGCTTAACAGAGAAAAAATATAATTTTTATTCATAAGAACTTTTAATTGAAGTTAGCCAATTTCTCTGAAAACTGTTTTGAAAACTCTTTTCTGTCTTCTTCCAGTTTTTCCTGTGTAGAAGGTAGAATATAATTAAATAGGATCTTGTCTTCATGGTCTAAAAAGATAATTTCCTTTTCATTTCCATCGATCATCTGTGAGAAAATTTCCCACATCGGAGTGTCTTTTAATTTTAATAATTCAAAAAACTGTTCTGCTTTGATTTCGATTTTCTGCATGTTCTTTTTATATAGTATCGTTGAATATTTCTGAATTCTGGTTCAAAAATAAAGATTTTGTATGGTAAAGCGTATTAAAACTCGAGAAACTTCAGCTTAAACTGAATGGCGAAGTTTTCCTTGAAATGAGGCGTTGCATAATAACCCACTCTGTAGAATACCCCAAGATTAAAATAGCTGGAAAGGAAATTATTCCATTCCACACCGACTTCCTGATACAGGTGATCCAGTTTTCTGAATTTAAACTGGTGGTATTCCGGATGTTTCATATCTCCGATAGTTCCTCTTAAGACAAAGTCAAAGCTGGAAACATTGTGTCCGAAACTTTTCAGATACCATGGAAGTTTATGCGTAAAGTAGTATGCAACAAATCTGTCATTATAGTATTTCCCACCTTCCAGTGTTGCAAACCCAAGATAAGAAGTAAGGTTAAAATTAAAATCTTTGCCCGGAGACGCCAGTCCGTTCATCGTAAAGTTTTTCCAGATAGGTGCCCCACCAAGAACAAGACCTCCATATAATCGGAACCCTGTAGTTCCGATCGGTGTTTTGAAATTATGAACAAACAAACCATCAAAACGGGAATAATTAAAATCCCCCTGCAGTATTTTGTAACTCTGCTCATAATTAAAATACAGTTCAGGATATTTCTGATCAATCAGAGATTTTCCCTGAGGGGTCATAATATTGGTAGAATTCGGAGAATATTTCAGGGTGAAAAGGGTATTGAAGTTTCTGTAAGATGTTCCCCGGTCTCTGAACTGATAATCGAATTCAGCTTCTTCTGTATTTCTTCTTACAGCAAGAGCAACGGTAAGTCCGTTGGTGACATCGTTCAGGTAAGATAATGACATTCCTTTAAAGTGGAAATACCGGTCATTATTCAGATTATTCCCGAAGTTCATCATTCTCATCTTGAAATTCCACATTTTTCGGTTGAATTCTCCGGATGCTGTCACATCATCATACACTTCAAATCTGAAAAAGGAATTCTTTTCCAGTGTGGTTTTCATATCAAGCCCCATTCCGTACTTCCATTTTCGGTCTTTCACACCATATGCAAAATAGTAGTCCGGTGAAAAATAAGGGTTGAAATTTTCATTCAGCTTGGCTTTTAAACCTAATCTGAAACCTTCATAGGAGTTATAATTGACAATTTCATCCACAGCAAAATCTACAGAACCGACTCTGATCTGTCCGTTCAGTAAACCTGATAAAATCTGTGCTTTGCTGTCGATTTTATATTTTTTACCTAAACTGTCGATGGTTTTATAGGTATTTTGTTCCCTTTCGGTAAGGGGATCTGTCCTGTAGCGGTCCAGAGATTGGCCGTCAATATTTTTTACCGAGAAAGTATAGCCTTTAAAATCCTTTGGATCTTCTTCAATAGGAGATTCGAAATCAAAATACTTTGAGGTAAGGAAAGCATAGGTCCCGAAGCTTTTTTTGTCTTTCTTATCATCGGCATGTACTTTGTCATCCATGGCCATTTTACCCATTTTAAGCTTGGCTTTTTCATGAGCAAGGAACCATTTATTATTGTAGAATACCCAGGTACTGGTAATAATTCCTTCGTTTTTATTTTTACTGAAATTCTCGATTTTTTTGATTCCGTACGTTTCGGTATCTACATAAATAGCACCGTTATACTTTCGTTTTCTGTCCGGCTTTTTGTAATTTACCTCACGGAAGCGGATCACAAAGTTTTTCCTTCCGTCAAGGGTAACCGTATCTGAAAGAAAAAATCTGTACAGCCCTCTGTTTTCGGGTTTTATCTGTTCGGGAACAACATCCCTGTTACTTTGCTGGAGCGCGATCATTTCGTAAATAGGCTGCTTCAGACCGGAGATTCTGTTGTCCAGAATATTGATCTTTTCACCATACTTCTTGGAGTACAAAAACTCCTGAGCCCTTTCCCAAAGGAAGAGTTTACTTTTTGAAAATATTTTTCTTGCATTGATATTATTCAGCGAGTCTTTTTCCCTTTTTTTCTTGAAAATATTTAAATCATTAAAATACTGATTAAACTGCGAAAGACTGTCCTCATCAATATCAAGAGAGATTTTTTCGTAGGATTTGTAAGAATAGGAACCTAAACTTTTGGGTGAGTTTTCTTTGAATAATTTATTGACTTTTTTAAGAATTTCCAGAGCCCTGGGATCACTTTTGTCTTCAATAACAACCGCTTCAATATTGGTTGTCTGTGATGTTTTTTTAAGCAGGGAAACTTCCATGCTGCTTTCTACGGTAAGGGTTTCTTTCTGATAAGATTCAGCATCTATATCAATGTTTTTGCATCCGGTTTTAAACTCCAGAATACCCTGTTCATTGGTGTATCCGATAACTGTATTGTCACAGGATACCTTTGCTTTATAGACAGGCTTTTGACTGGCGTCATCCACAACCTTAATTTTTGATTGTGAATACCCCAAAAAGCAGATCAGGAAAAATAATAACAGTAAACCCCTTTTCATGTAAAAAAACTACGTCAAAAATAATGATATTTATTCTTGTAGAAAAGTTTTTAACAGAGTATAACATTGATTTAATCTAATGTTTTCATGGACTTTGTAAAGACAAAGACAAATGAAAAAATGATCAGATAGTCTTTCTGTATTTTAAAGGAATTTTCAAATAAAAAAACTCCTTAGCAATTAAGATTCAGGAGTTTTGTGGTTTTTCGTTGTTTTGTGTTTTAGAATCGTATTTATTGATCATCCAGCGCTTTCATAAATTCAATAATATCATCAATTTCTTGATCGGTAAGCTGTAACGGTGCGTCGGAAAGTGTCTGATTTTCCAGTTTAAATCCAAAAGCTTTTCCTCCGCCTTTGTTATAGAAATTCATCACTTCTTTCAGGGTTTTATATCCTCCGTTGTGCATATAAGGAGCTGTTTTGCTAATATTTCTAAGTGTTGGCGTTTTAAAGGAATGCTGCAGGGAAGAAACTGTTTCATGGAATTTTCCCCGTCCCGGATCCGTGTCAAATGCTTTATTTTCTCCGTTCATTGCTGCTCCCAGGACTTCCTGTTCAGTTTTTTTGAAATTCGGAGGAACCGTTCCATTGAATAAGGGAAGGAAATGACAGATGGCACACTGGGCTTTTCCCACAAAAAGATTGAAACCACACTTTTGATTGTCTGTCATCGCTGATTTATTTCCTCTCATATATTCATCAAAATCAGAATTGAATTTTGCCAGAGAGCGGATATAGCTCGCCAATACATTTTGCAGCTGCCAGACCTCGGTTTTTTGTGAATGATAGATCTTTTTAAATGCGGCCTGATAGTTTTTATCCTGATTGATTTTGCCAAGAATAACATTCAGATCACCATGCATTTCTTCTTTATTGGAGATTACATCAGAACTCTGTCCTTCCAGATCATCCTTTCTCATATCCCAAAACTGACCATGCTGATAGCCTGCATAATTGAGCGGAGGAGTATTTCTCGCCAGCTCCGAATTTTCAAGGGACATTGCTTTGCTCAGTCCGTCTGTAAAAGCTTTCTCAGGAATATGACAGGTGGCACAGCTCCGGTTGTTATTATTCGACAAAATTTTATCATTAAAAAGTTGATGTCCCAAAGCAGCCTTCTCTTCTGAGTAGGCATATTCTTTTCCCGGAGTGAAAGCATTAGGATTAAAAGCATTTTTACTAAAGAATGTAGCTGCATTTTTGTTTAAAGCAGTGGTTACCTCAACATCCGGGATGTTCTCCTGATTTTTAAAATCCAGCATCAAAGCTGTGATCCTCTGCAAATGATCCGGAATGAAATTCACATAGTCAAAAGTATTTTTGTCGGTGTTTTTCTTCAATACTTCAATGGCTGAATGGATTGCTGTAACAATATTTTTTAAAGCTTTGTTTTTAGAGCGGTCAGTGGAAATCTGTACCAAAGTTTCTTTTATTCCTTCCAGAGAAGAAGGTATTTCCTGTAAAAATGTCCCCGAAACCGGGGTATCAAAACCTGAAATTCCCAGACTGGAAATTCTGAAAGTCTCCTGTCTAAGTGCATCAAAAACCTGGTCTTTACTGATGGTAATGACCTGAAAGTTGGTATCAATGGTATTACTTTTATTGATGAGCTTATTAAGCATCCGGATTACTTCTTCTTTATTCGCTTTTTCGTAAGGGTATAACATCTCTTCCAGCACCTGTAAACCTTCCGGCTCTATTTCAGTATGTTCGTCCATTTCTATTTCGGGAAGGGCTGGACCATTGATAAACCTTGCAGAGTGGGGAAGGAAGTATTCTACAGCCCATTCCATTTTTTTGTAGGTTTTTCGGATATCCTGGAATTTCTCCTGAAGAAGTTTTTCATCGGCATCTTTAGCAACAAGAGCCTTCAGTTCATTGATCTGTTTTTCAAAATCAGCATTGGTTTTGATGATCCTGTTTTTTACAGAACCAAGATCTTCGTATACGGGCTGCTGCTTATCATTTTTGCAATGGTAAAGCGTAAAAAGTGCTGCTGCACAGTACAAGAAAAGGAGTATCGGGTATTTTGAAAGTTTACTCATAAGTATGAAAAAGTATCAACAGAGGTTTTCTATTGATACTTTAATTGAATTTGATATGAAGGAATTAAAACTATTTTTCTACGTTTCTGATGATAACAATCTGTCCGCCTTCTTTGTTGGCGTTGATTCCGGAACCGTCAGGATTTTTGAATTTATCCAGCTGCCAGGTATGAGAGTGAATATTCACAGAGAATGTATTCGGAATTCCGATAATATCAGAAATATCCACCATTGCCCCGAATTCCCATGAACCGTACTTCTGCAGGTCTCCGGATTGGTTATACGCTGTCTGCCATGCAAAGTCACCTCTGTTGTGCCTCATATTCAGCCACGGTTTGTATTGTTTGGTGCCAATATTCAGCTGCCAGATATAAGAATCGTGATTGGCATTTTTGTAATAAGAATCTCCATCTTCCTGGATGTATACAAAGTTTTCAGTTACACATAAGTTGTCAGGATTGATCAGATTATTTCCCGGATTAGAATCACCTTCTGCAACCACTTCCAGTTTTCCTGTCAGCATATTATTGGCGTTCAGAACAAGCTTGTAGACTCTTCCCCACATAGTTAATCCGGCTTTGGGATTGATCCCGTCGGAAGATTCACCTGTAGCCGTAAAGTAGATTTCTCTTCCTTTTCCAGCTCCTTTTCTGTAATCTACATCTTCTACTCTTGAAAAACGGATCGCATTATTGTCAATATTTTTCTGGTTGATCTGAGCTCCGGTAAGGTTTTTAGCGTTCGGAATTTCCACGAATTCTACATCATAGCTGCTTCCTTTCGTCATATCTGTTTCCGTATAGTTGCTGTTGGTTCTTTTTAAAGAATACAACTTACCGTTATCAAGATCTCCCTGTGTATCTGCTACATACATAATCAACTGTCCTGCAGATTGGTGAGAAGAAGAATAAGACTGGTCTTCACCAATGATGATATAGGTTTTTCCATTAGAAACATCTTTAGGAAGCGGAACTGCATTTTCCATAGAAGCCTTTCCTAATGCCGGTTTTACCCTTGTTTTATCAGTTGCCTGAGACACTGGTGCCAAAGGGTTTAAAGCATGTACCATACTTTCTTCACCTGATTCTCCTGCGGTAAGGAATGCACTGAAACCATGAATTTCCGGAGTTGCCAATGTAGCGGAGCATAATCTTGTCATTCCTCCGGTTCCGTTTAAGATATATTCTCCTTTTACAGGCTTAAAAGTTTTGTCTAAATAGACTCTTGATACCGATTGTTTGATCTCGTGATTTGTGATCATCAGGTAACCGTCAGAGTTTGGATCTTTCATAAGTCCCATTCCGTCCGGCTGTCCTCCGAAAACGAAATCCGGTGAACCCGGAAGCACATCGGAACTGGAAATAAGGGTTGTTATATTTAAATTTTCAAAACCTTGCATTCCATAAACGAAAGCGGGTTCTTTAGAAAAATTTTCAAGTTTGATTTTATCATTGACAGGAGCGTCCGAGTTACCGTTGTCATCATTGCAGCCTTGAAATATAAGAGAAGCAAAGACCAGAGCTCCAATAGTTTTGTTTATTTTCATAATTACATTTTTTGAATTTCGATTATGGCAAAACTAAAGGTCTTGTATTAACTGAGTTTTAAAAAGATAAAACAAATAGTTTAAGATTAAGTAATGGTTTGTTAAGATAAGATCAATAATTAGAACGGGTATAAATAAAAAAGACTGTGATGAAATCTTAGTAATAAAGAATAGTATGGTATAGCGCAGAGTAAGCAAAAGTTTTATTTTCTGCTTTTTTCGTTTGCAAAGGCATTCCATTTAGCAAAAAATGCAATCATTTCATAGCTGAGTGTATAAAATAATGTTTCTTAGCGATCCTTCGCGTTAAATAAAACATATATCCCGCTTGTGTAACCTTTTCCTAAATTATTTTATTTTAATCTCCCTCGGATTTCACGGATGACACAGATGTTTATGGGAATTTTGCTTTATCTGATGGAAGTATGGAAGTATAATCATTACTCACGCTTAGTCAGAATCAATGAAATTGATTTTCTTCTTTGCTCCCTTCCATACGACGTGCTATACAAAAAACTTTGGGTTAAGAATATAATAGGATAGATAGGTAAAACAACTCCGGCTGTCTCAATTTTGAGACAGCCGGAGTTAAAATTTATAATAGAGGTTTCTATTTTAGATATTCAATGCTTTTTGGTAAGCGTTTTCTAACCCTTCAAGGTTTTTACCACCAGCAGTAGCGAAACCCGGGTTTCCACCACCACCACCTTGGATTTCTTTAGCAAGGTCTTTTACGATAGCTCCAGCCTGGTAATCTGCAGCCAGATCATCAGAAACTCCAACGGTAATCATTGGTTTTCCGTCTGCATCAGAAAGAATAATCGTTACCGAAGACGGGATTTCTCTCTTCAACTGGAAAACGATGTCTTTTACAGAACCTGCATCCAGAGAAGTTTTCTTCACAAGAAGCTGCTTGTTGCCTTTCTGTTCATAAGCATTCTTCCATTCTCCGATTTCTCCTTTTGCTTTTTCCTTTTTAAGAGCATCTACTTCAGCCTTCAATGAAGTATTTTCTTCGATCAGTTTTTCGATCGATCTTACCACATCTTTAGACTTTAATAGCTGGGAAAGCTCAGTGATCTGTTTTTCTAGATTGTTGAAATACTCTTCAGATTTATCTCCCGAAATAGCCTCAATTCTTCTGATTCCTGCAGCAGCAGAACCTTCGGAAGTGATTTTAAAATGGCCGATTTCGCTGGTGTTTTTTACGTGAGTTCCCCCGCAAAGTTCTTTTGAACTTCCAAACTGGATCATTCTCACACTGTCACCATATTTTTCACCAAATAAAGCCATTGCTCCTTTATCCAGAGCTTCCTGAATCGGAATATTTCTGAATTCCTGTAAAGCAATACTTTCTTTGATCTTTTTATTTACTTTTTCTTCAATAAGTGCTAATTCTTCCTCAGTCATTTTGTTGAAATGAGAGAAGTCGAAACGAAGATAATCAGGGCCTACATAAGAACCTTTCTGTTCTACGTGAGTTCCCAAAACCTCTCTTAAAGCTTCGTGCAGAAGGTGAGTTACAGAGTGGTTAGCCTGAGAATTTTTTCTTTCGGAAGCGTTTACTTTAGCATAGAAAACAGCACCGGCATCTTTTGGAAGACCATTGATCAACGAAATAATCAATCCGTTTTCCTTCTTAGTCTCCAATACTTCAAAGCTTTCAACCGCATTTTCAAGAACACCTTTGTCTCCAACCTGTCCACCTCCTTCAGGATAGAAAGGAGAGCTGCTTAATACCACCTGATAGAATTCTCCGTCTTTGTTTTCTACCTTTCTGTATCTTGTAATATAGGTTTCGGATTCAAGCTGATCATATCCTACAAAGTTTTCATCTCTTTCTTCTAAGGTAACCCAATCGTAAACTTTCTGGGCAGAATCAGCTTTTGAACGAAGCTTCTGTTTCTCCATTTCAGCTTTGAAACCAGTTTCATCAATCGTTAATCCTTTTTCTTCCGCTATAATTCTTGTTAAGTCATCAGGGAAACCGTATGTATCATACAGTTCAAAAACTTCTTCACTTGGTAATACTTTCTGGTTATTGCCAATGGTCTGCTGGATCAGTTTTTCAACCCTGATCAGACCGTTTTCAATAGTTTTTAAGAAAGAGTCTTCTTCACTTTTGATCACTTCAGCAACAAGTTTTCCCTGCTTTTCGATTTCCGGGAAGAAAGTTCCCATCTGCTCCTGCAGTACAGCTACCAGTTTGTAAAGGAAAGGCTCTTTCATATCCAGGAATCGGTAAGAATAAGAAATTCCTCTTCTTAAAATTCTTCGGATAACATACCCCGCACCTCCGTTGGAAGGTAATTGCCCGTCTGCAATAGCAAAAGAAACTGCTCTGATGTGGTCTACCACAACACGGATCGCAATATCCTTTTCGTCTTGTAAAATTCCGGTATATTTTTTACCTGAAAGTTCCTCAACTTTAGCAATAAGCGGAGTGAAAACATCGGTATCATAATTGGAAGACTTCCCTTGAAGCGCCATACAAATACGCTCAAAGCCCATTCCCGTATCTACGTGCTGAGCAGGAAGCTTCTCTAAAGATTTATCAGCCTTTCTGTTGAATTCCATGAAAACCAGGTTCCATACTTCCACAACCTGCGGGTGGTCCTGATTCACAAGCGAAATTCCCGGAACTGCTGCTTTTTCTTCAGGAGTTCTCAGGTCAATATGGATTTCTGAACACGGTCCGCACGGTCCGCTTTCACCCATTTCCCAGAAGTTATCTTTTTTATTTCCGTTGATGATTCTGTCCTCTGAAATGTGAGATTTCCAGAAGTCATAAGCATCCTGGTCTCTGTCCAGATTTTCTGAAGCATCCCCTTCAAAAATCGTTACGTATAAATTTTCTTTTGGAATTCCGTATACTTCAGTCAGTAATTCCCAGGCAAAAGCAATAGCCTCTTTTTTGAAGTAATCCCCGAAAGACCAGTTTCCTAACATCTCAAACATGGTGTGATGGTAAGTATCTCTACCCACATCATCCAGGTCATTGTGTTTCCCTGAAACTCTCAGACACTTCTGTGTATCGGCAATTCTAGGGGCGGTAGGGGTTTTGTAGCCAAGGAAAAAATCCTTGAACTGCGTCATTCCGGAGTTGGAAAACATAAGGGTAGGATCGTCTTTCAGCACAATAGGAGCTGAAGGAACGATTAAGTGCTCCTTACTTTTAAAATAATCTAAAAATTTTTGACGTATCTCTTGTGATGTCATAGTATTGCTTTTGCTTTTTTAAATATCAAATTTTTGATAAGATGCAAATTTAAGATTTTTAAGCGATTTGTAATAATTTTATGCTATGTTTTGAATGATAACGAGTTTGGCTAATGGAGGTGTGGTAAACCTTACAGGTTTTCAAAACCTGTAAGGTTTGAGATGGCAAGTTTGTAATGACTGTAATCAATAATAATCGATCTCATTTTGCAATTTTCCATTTAACTTCCTACCTTCGTTGCGATCTGAAAAAAGACAAAAAATCCTTCCAATGACAAAAGATGAAGAACTGAAAAGCTGGATAGAACAATATTCAGGGCCGCTTTTGAAGCGGGCACTGTACGTACTTTCAAATAAAGAAGATGCACAGGATGTTGTTCAGGAAGTTTTTCTTGCCGGTTACTCAGCTTATGATTCTTTTGAAGGAAAAAGCAATGCGCTTACATGGCTGATGGCTATTCTGAATAGAAAAGTGGCCGATTTTTATCGTAAAAAATACAAATCTGAACCCAATATCCGACTCGATCATTTTTTTGATGAAACAGGATCATGGAAACATAATGATGTTTTAAATAACTGGAATGTATCAGGAGAAGGGGATGAGCTTTTAGACAACAAGGATTTTAATAAAACACTCGAGGAATGTATTGAGGAATTGCCCTCCAAATGGAAGATTCTGTTGAAAATGTATTATATTGAAGAAAAAAAAGCACCGGAAGTCAGTCAGGAATTGAATGTTTCCACGACTAATCTATGGAAGATTTTGCAGAGAAGCCGCATGCAGCTCAGAGAATGTCTGGAGTTTAACTGGTTTTCAAAATCATAAGAAATCATGATACGAAGAATACTACATCTATTATTTTTACCGTGCAGTGAAGCTACTTTACTGATGGAAAAGAGGAATGCCCAATCCATATCTGCCAGAGAAAACAGGATGCTGAGCATGCACCTGATGATCTGTAAATGGTGCAGAATGTACAATGAAAAACTGGCACTTCTGGATAAAGCTTTTAAAAAGACTTTTTCTGAAAAAGAAACTGAAATTAATGATTCTGAAATTCAGGACTTTAAAAATAAAATGATCGATAAATTGAATTTCTAGGATAATTTCTGTCAGGATTGTAAAAAAGCACCGACTATACTTTTGAAAACGATAAAGTATTAACTAAAATCTTAAAATATGGTCGGAACAGTACAGGAATCAAAAAAACAATCAGCCCGAACCGGGTATTATATCTCCCTTTTTGGAGCAGCTCTTATTTTGCTGTGGATTGGCATCTTCAAATTTACGCCTACGGAGGCTGCAGCAATAAAACCTTTGGTGGAAAACCATTTCTTAACTTTTTTCGTATATAAGATTATGAGTGCCCAGGCAGTGTCAAATCTTATCGGAGTGATAGAAATTATCATTGCCTTACTCCTGATATTTAGTGCGAAATTTGCTGTACTGAAAAAGTATGCAGGGGTAGGAATGATGGTAACTTTTCTGGTGACATTAAGCTATTTGTTTACAACACCGGGAATGTGGAAAATAGTGGACGGAGTGCCTGTGACGGATTTCTTTATTCTGAAAGACCTTATGTTTTTAGGATTTGGAGTAATGATCATTCAAAATAATAAGTAATGAATAAAAAAGTAAAAATGAAGAATATATTAATTGCACTCGGAATTATTCTGGGTATAGCAGTATTTGCTTCGGAATCAGGGCTTTTCAGAAAAGCAAAGTCCAATGTGGTGGAAATAAAAAAAGAAAATGAGGAAATTATGGATAACAAGAACGTTAAAGAGATTTATTTTGCAGGTGGATGTTTCTGGGGAACAGAACATTTTTTTCAACAGATTCGTGGCGTGGTAGGAACAGAAGTTGGTTATGCCAACGGTAATACCAAAAATCCTACTTATGAAGAAGTCGTAAGCCATACAACAGGTTTCGCAGAAACCGTAAAAGTAAAATATGATCCTGAACAGGTAGATCTGAAACTATTGATTGATCTGTATTTTAAAACCATTGATCCTACAAGCAAGGATCAGCAGGGAAATGACAGAGGAAACCAGTACAGAACAGGAATTTATTTCACTGATAAAACAGATGAAGCGGTGGTAAAAGCGGAAGTTCAGAAGCTGGCAAAGAATTATCATAAACCAGTAGTCGTAGAAACTATTCCATTGAAAAATTTCTACAGGGCTGAAGACTATCATCAGGATTATCTGGATAAAAATCCAGGCGGTTACTGTCATATTGAACCGGGACTTTTTGAAATGGCCAAAAAAGCCAACCCGCTTCCAAAACCGGCTTACCAAAAGCAGGATAAAAAAGTTTTAAAAGAAAAACTGACAGCAGAACAATATAATGTTACCCAGGAAAACGGTACAGAAAGACCTTTCCAGAATGAGTACTGGAATGAAACCCGTGAAGGAATTTATGTAGATATTACAACAGGGGAACCTTTGTTTGTCTCTACCGATAAATTTGAATCCGGATGCGGATGGCCAAGTTTCTCAAAACCGATTACCAAAGGTTTGATTGATGAAAAGCTGGACCGTTCCCATGGTATGGATAGAGTAGAAGTAAGAAGTAAAACGGGCGATGCTCACCTGGGACACGTTTTCACAGACGGGCCGAAGGATAAAGGAGGACTTCGTTACTGTATCAACAGTGCTTCACTGAAATTTATTCCGAAAGCTGAAATGGAAAGCAAAGGATACGGAAAATATCTTCCGTTGTTAGATAAAAAATAATATGAAAGGAAGGCTGCCTAAAAAATATCATTCTGAACGAAATGAAATGAAGTGAAGAATCTCATAGGTCTACTGATTAATGAGATTCTTCCTTCGTCAGAATGACAAAAGCCAAATTATTGTGCTATCTGGCAGCCTTTTATTTTGAATTCATAGTATGATTAAAATCTACCAATCTCTTTTTCTCAGAATCCAGTACGAACCGAAGATGAAAACAGCACACCATACCAGACAGGCAATAAGACTTTCCGTAGGGTAGTGGAACTCATATTTTAAGCCCATCATTTTAGCCATATTTAATCTCATCATCGGGTTAGGAATCAGGCTTGACATGCTTTCCAGCGGTAAAAGGTGCGAGATAAAAAAATCATTCTGAAGAACCTCATTTCTTTGCGGTCCCTGCATTCCCTTTACTTTTGAATACGTTTCAAGAGCGGTTAAAATTCCTTCGCCAATCCAGAAAACGAAAAGGGCAAGAAAAACAAAAACAGATTTTCTCAGTAAAATGGAAAGGAACATTAAGAAGCAAAAGAACGTAAATAGCTTCACAAAATAATTTCCAATAAAGAACATTTCAGCAAAAGCCTTGGTAGAGTCCGTTGTATTCGAATATTGATATCCCAGAAACAAAGTAATTCCCAATACAATAGCTGTTGAAACAATAGTGAAAATGCTTATCGTCAGCAATTTTGAAGTGATGAATTCCTTTCTGCTCAGTCCGTCAATCGTGTTTTGCTTGAACATTCTGTTGCTGAACTCCTGTGAAATAGAGAAAACAATGATCAGTCCAAGGAAAATTTTCAATAAAGCAACAATCCATGTGGTGAAATTCCAGATTTCCGGGAAATTATAAATTCCCTGTTCTTTTAAATTAATCGTTCCTCCAAAAACATCAAAGTCAACCAATCCAATGAAAAGTAAAGCAATAAGAATGGCGAAATAAAGTATCGTGAAAACTCTGAAAGGTTTATAGTTCAGGTTTTTGTAATATTCAAGTTTTAATAATTTGATCATGATTAATTGGTGTTTTTTACAAGTTCAAGGAATTGAGATTCAAGAGACAGTTTTTTCTTTGTTAAATGAGAAAGATAGATTCCTTTTTCAGCCAGTTTCTGATTCATTGCCGAAGCTGAAATAGAAGCGTCATCACGGATCTGAGCTTTGATAAGATCACCTTCCTGATTGATGGACGAGAACCACTGAAGTTCGTTCAACGCATTTAAAAGTAATGTGTTATTATCAGCTTTCAGCTCAAAATATCCGTTGTTGGAAGTCATTTCATCCACTCTTCCGCAGTAAATGGAATTTCCTTCCTTCAAGACAATGACATGGCTGCAGATTTTTTCAATTTCATCCAGAAGATGGCTTGCAATGATAATGGTGATTCCCTGTTTGGCAATATCACTGATGATTTCTCTGATCTGAATGATTCCTTCAGGATCCAGTCCGTTGGTCGGTTCATCCAAAATTAATACTTCCGGATTGTTCAGCATGGCAGAAGCAATAGCCAGACGCTGTTTCATTCCTAAAGAGAAAGTTTTGAAAGTATCTTTTCTTCTTTCATACAGATTAACCGTTTTCAGAACTTCGTCAATCCTTGAGTAGGGTGTTTGCTTAATTTCAGCGACAATCTTAAGATTGGTTTCTGCACTTAGATAAGGATAAAAGTTAGGCTGTTCAATAATCGCTCCGATCTTTTTTAAGGTGTCAGGATCAGTTCCTTTCTTGCCAAACCAGAACCAGTCTCCGCTCGTAGGGTTGATGGTTGAAAGCAGCATCCCGAAAGTAGTGGATTTTCCGCTTCCGTTCGGCCCCAAAAGGCCATAAACATTTCCTCTTTCGACATCAAAAGAAATATTGTTGACCACAACTCTTTTGAATTTTTTTGTCAAATTTTTTACTGATAAAATCTTTTCCATGTAATTTGTTTTACATAGTAGTAGTCTATATAAATTAGAGAATGTTACAGAATTATCATAAATCAATATTAATTTATGGACAAATACATTAAATTTGATAGAATTAATCAACAGTTATGAAGCTAATTGAACTGGCAGAAGAATTAAAGGTATCTGCAGAAGCCATAAAACAGTTTATCCAGGATTTTGATCTTGAACTGGTAGATTGTATCAGTACCAATTTTGAGGTAAAAAAAGATTTTGAAAAATTTGCCCGCGAAAATGTAGATTTTTTAAGACTTTATGAAAAAGATCTTGATAAAAATAAGACCCTGGAGCAGATTGCTGAAGTGATCAAGCAGCCAAAAGACAAGGTTGAAAAGGTGATCAAAGACAATAATCTCAATATCTTCGATAATGGTTTTTACAAATCCTCCATATCGAGTTATGGAATTGATAACAAACTTGGAGGGAATTATCAGTTTGTCTACGATTATTTTGGGCATAAAACCAGCCTTCAGCAAAGAGATTTTATCGGATACAGAGACCTGTTTTTTTATACATCCACTGTTCTGGAACCCTTCCTGAATCCACAGCAGATCAAAGACTGGGGAATCAACAAACCTGCAGGGATTATTCTTTACGGACCTCCGGGAAGCGGTAAGATATTCTGGGCCAATAAAATAGCTGAAATTATCGGGTATCAGTTTAAAGAAGTCAAAAAACATTATTTGGGAACTTCGCTGATTGATGGAAATGAGATCAATTTCAGTGATTTCCTTGTGAGTATGATGAAGGAAAACAAAATGCTTCTTTTTATGGATGATTTCGATGAAATTATGATGCAGAGAAGGGCGGAAACAGACATTGCTTCCTGCAATCTTGAGGCTCAGGAACTGATTCTTCACTACATCGGAAAGTTTGAAAAAGAAGGTGTTTTAATGGTAGGTTCAGCTAATTCTGTGGCTGAAATTGATGAGGAAATTCTGGCACCCGGAAGATTTGATGTGCTGATTCCTATTTTTCCTCCCAATGCTTCTGAGCGCTCGGAAATCATTCTTTATGCCATGACCAGAGGATTGGAAGAAGATTCTTTACTCTATAAAATACTTAAAAATAACAAGGCTGATAAAGTTCCATTCTGGCATGAAATCTCTTCAAAGATGAAAGCATTCAGCAATACCATGCTGATAGACTTTACCCAAAGTTTAAAGAAAAGAATCAAAAACCTGTATCAAAGGACCAGAAACGAAAAGCTGAAAATTGATCAGAAAATTTTAGACAGCGCATTAAGGGATGCAGGATCAAAGCTTACTGAAGAATATCTTGATCAGGTAGCACGATTTCTTGCGGATGCCATTATCAATAATTTTGATGACTTCAGGTTTAGGATTCAGGCTCTGAAAAATGAACTGGAAACCTACAGAGTTGTCGAAGAGCCGCAAAGAGCAATTGGATTCCAGCATAATGAAGAAGGAGATAAAGGGTAACTGTTTAAAGTTCAAGGTTTAAGGTTTAAAGTTTAAGGCTTTATAAAAATTACTCATTACCTATTACTCATTATTTATGAACAGCATCTGGGAATTGGATACATTCTACAGAAAAAGAGACATCATCATTATTGGTGCGGGGTTTTCCGGGCTTTGGACAGCCATATCCATAAAGGAGAAGTATCCGGAAAAATCTGTTCTTATTATTGAACGGAATGCAATTCCATTGGGAGCTTCCACAAGAAATGCCGGATTTGCCTGCTTTGGAAGCCTTACCGAAGTGATTGCCGATTCTGAGAAGATGGGCTGGGAAACAACACTGGAGCTGATTAAAATGAGATTTGATGGACTTCAGAAAATCCAGCATTATTTTAAACATGATGAAATTGATTTTGAATTGAATGGAGGTTATGAAATTGTAAACAATGAAGAGTCTTTAACCCAGATTGATGCTGTAAATAAAAAACTGAAAACAATAACCGGACTGGCTCAGACTTATACTTTGAATCAAAATAAAATACAGGAATTCGGACTTGGAAAATCTGAATTCCTGATTGAAAATCCCTGTGAAGGAAGTCTGCATTCAGGAAAATTATTACAAAAGCTTTTAGAAAAGTGTCATGAACTTAAAATCGAATTTTTATTCGGAACAGAAGTTCAGCATATTGAAGAAACGGACAACGTTGAGGTTCATGTTTCAACAGATCTTTCTGTGACAGCAGATCAGCTCATCTATTGCACCAATGCATTCACTTCAAAGTTTCTGAAAGAAGAAACTATAGTTCCTGCCCGCGGACAGGTTCTTCTGACAGAACCAATAGACGGTTTAAAACTTAAAGGTACTTTTCATTACGATGAAGGCTACTATTATTTCAGAAATGTAGGAAACCGGATATTACTGGGTGGCGGGCGAAATAAAGATTTTAAAACAGAAGAAACTACCGCTTTTGAAACAACAGAATTTTTACAGAACCATCTGGAAAAGTTTTTAAAAGAAATTATTCTTCCAGATCATGATTTTAAAATTGCCCTTCGCTGGTCAGGAATAATGGCTATGGGCGAAGAAAAGTCACCCATTGTAAAACAGGTTTCAGAAAAACAGTTCTGTGCCGTAAGACTTTCAGGAATGGGAGTTGCTTTAGCTCCGAAAATAGGAGAGATAATAGCAGAAATGATTTAATAGATGGATTGGTAGTATAAAATTTGTGATTAATAAGTTTTTATTGAAAAGAAATTAGAAGTTGGCTGGAAGCTAAGGGCACATTCCCGACTCCAAAACTCTATAAATCGAATCTTGAAACTTTTTCCTCAAACACGCTCTAACTCTAAAATCCTCAAACCTCACTACCCGAATCCAAAACGGATGCATTCTCAAACTCTAAAACTCTCAAACTCTACAACTCGAATCCCGCACCTCGAAAACTCGAATCCTAAACCTCTCCACTCTAAAAGAATTCCTTATTTTTGCAAAAAAGAAACATTCGTGATTAACAACGACCAGATAAAAGAAGTTCAATCCAGAATTGAAGACTTACACAGATACCTTCAGATTGAAAAAAAGAAGATTGAAATAGCCAATGATGATGAAAAAACTGCGGCACCCGAATTTTGGGATAATCCAAAAACTGCTGAAGCATTTCTAAAACAGCTTCGTTCCAAGAAAAAATGGGTAGAAAGCTATGACGAAATTCAGACACAGTTTGAAGATTTACAGGTTTTGGCTGATTTCGCTAAAGAAGATCCGGATTCTGAAAAAGAACTGGATGAGACTTTCCCGCAATTGGTAGAAAAAATTGAAGACCTGGAATTCAAAAATATGCTTTCCAACGAAGGTGATGAACTTTCTGCAGTACTTCAGATTACAGCAGGAGCAGGAGGTACAGAAAGTTGCGACTGGGCAGCTATGCTGATGAGAATGTATACCATGTGGGCAGAAAAACAAGGCTATAAGATCCGTGAACTTAACTTCCAGGAAGGAGATGTAGCAGGTGTGAAGACTGTGACCCTTGAAATTGAAGGTGAATTCGCTTTTGGATATTTACGAGGCGAAAACGGAGTACACCGTTTGGTAAGAATTTCTCCTTTTGACAGTAATGCGAAACGCCATACCAGTTTTGTTTCCGTATATGTTTATCCTTTGGTGGATGATACCATTGAAATCAACATCAATCCTGCCGATATCAGCTTTGAAACCATGAGAGCTTCCGGAGCCGGAGGACAGAACGTAAACAAGGTGGAAACGGCTGTACGTCTTCGCCACGCTCCTACAGGAATTATCATTGAAAATTCAGAATCCCGTTCTCAGCTTCAGAATAAAGAAAAGGCAATGCAGCTCCTTCGTTCAAGACTCTACGAAATGGAATTGGAAGAGCGTATGAAAGCCAGAAACGAGATTGAAGCCAACAAGATGAAGATCGAGTGGGGAAGCCAGATCAGAAACTACGTCATGCATCCTTACAAATTGGTAAAAGATGTACGTTCAGGTCATGAAACGTCAGATGTGGATGCGGTAATGAATGGTAATATCACTCCTTTCCTGAAAGCATTCTTAATGGCCGATGGAACCGCAGTTTCCGATGATGATCTCGACTTATAAAAATCATGTTTGAATTTTAGTTAAAATCTTATAATTAATTTTTGTTTCAGACATTTTAGACTTACTTTTGTTGTTCATCGATATTTATGGAAGATTTCAATAGCTGGAAGGATTTATTAAACCCGGAGTTTTATATAAAAATGGGAGGGTTTTGGCTGATTTTGTTTATTGTTTTTGCTGAAACGGGTCTTTTTGTAGGATTTTTTCTACCTGGGGATTCTCTACTTTTCGTTTCGGGAATTTATGCCGTTGAAATCATCAAAGAGACTTTTGGCTCTACAGGGAGCGATTTTTTAGATACTACCTTATTGGCTTCAGGAGTAGCTCTTGCCGCTATTATTGGAAATGAAGTAGGATATTACTTCGGAAGAAAAGCAGGACCAGCTTTGTATAAAAGACCGGATTCAATGCTATTTAAGAAAAAATACCTTTACCAGGCACACGATTTCTTTGAAAAACACGGAGCATTAGCAGTTATTATGGCAAGATTCTTACCGGTTGTAAGAACTTTTACTCCTATTGTAGCAGGTATCGTAAAGATGGATAAAAAAGAGTTTTTAAGAGATAATATTATTGGAGCTGTATTATGGTCTTTTATTCTGATCTTTGCAGGACATTATCTTGACAAGCTTTTTATGGAGCAGTTTGGCATCAACCTGAAAGAGAAACTGGAATACATCATTATTGTAATCGTATTGGTAACAACACTTCCGGTAATCATTAAATTTGTTTTCGGGAAAAAAGAAGATCTTTCCAAATATGAAGATCAGGACTTTGAATAGATAAAGAATTCAATCAAAAATATAGAGCCGTCTCAATCATGGGATGGCTTTTTTATTGCTTATCAATAAATTTTTTAAATGCAAAGATTAATTTGTATTGAGTATTATTTTGAGAGAGCAAAGGTAGGAATCAATGAAATTGATTCTTTCTAAGCGTATGGATATATTTGTGAGCTTCATCAGTGACAAAGTCACAACTTCTTTGCTTTCTTACAATGATGTGCTGTAATTATTATCCTTTGCATTTAATAATCAAAAAAATTCTGTTAGACATCTTTACTTTTTAATCCATTCCAGAATATTAGGATAGATAATGCTGTCTCTTTTTCTTTTACTGAAAAATCTGGGTGCATGCCCGGCTCCTTTCATGAAAATGAATTTATGTGGAATATTCATTTGGGTAAGCGCTGAATCCATCGCGATTCCCTGATGCTGGTTGACCAGTACATCATTGTTTCCCTGAAACAACAATGTAGGAACATTGGTAATATTAGCAATAGGACTGGCTTCTTTGAAGGCTTCAGAAATATTTTTCCGGTCAAACTTAGTTCCTACTACTTTCTGAAAAGTAGGAGAAGTATATTTTGAATAAAACGATTTAAGATATTCTGAGCTGTAAAAATCTGTTGGGCCGCTTAAAGAGATGATTTTTTTGATCTGTTCGGGATGCTGATAACCGTAAAGTAAGGCGAGATGTCCGCCGGCACTTTCTCCCAGAAGAATGTAATTATTGGGCTGAAGCTCTGCTTTTTCCGCCAGAGAATTGAATTTTTCAATGGCAAGGGCAATATCTTCAAGCTGTTGTTTGTAAGTGATTTTTTCCTTTGGAGAAACCAGCCTGTAATTCATATTGATGCTTGGAATCCTGTTTTCAAAAAGCATCTTCTGAACCTGGATCATATGTTCTTTTTTACCCAAAGTCCAGGCGCCGCCATGAACGATAAGTACTACAGGAGTATCTTCAGCATAGTTTTTGGGAAGAAAGACATCCATTTTCTGTCTTTTATGCTCACCATATTTCAGATTGTAAATCTTCTGCTGGCCTCCGGGACCTACCCAGACCCTGAATTTCGTATTACAGGACAGCAGCACGAAGCCAACACATCCCATAGCGAAAAAATGATACCGGAGAATGAGCTTTTTCATAAAGTAAAATTAAAAAAATATTATTACAATTCATTATGCAGACCCTTGGCATAATTGTAAACAGACTGGTTGTATCTTGGCAGATGGCGGGAAAGTGCCTTTAAAGTTAATGATAATGCTTCCTCATATTTCCCGGCTGAAGAAAGAGACAGTGCTAAAAAAGAATCTACTGCATCATTTAACTCATCAGAATAATGGGCTTTTTCTTCCCTTAAAATATGAATGCTTTCTTCTGTTTTTCCAATATTTCTTAAGGTGCTTGCCAGCTGGATTCTTGCTCTTCTTCTTCGTAGGCCGGTTAATCCGTGATCTAATGCTGATCTGTACAAAGGTTCTGCTTCCTTTTCATGCCCGGTGGAATCAAAAGCACAGGCTCTTTCAAAATCAGCAATAGCCCGGGAATCCTTTTCTGTAAGTAATTCTACATGATCTTTAATTTGCTCAATAAACTCTTCACTGTTTATGGTTCCAAGTTTTAGCCATATACTTTGTAATTGATTTTCCCAGTTTTTATTCATCCAATAGATTTTAAACAAAGATATAAAATATTGGAAGTGAAGGATTGTTGAAAGGTTCATATAATTTTCAAAATAATTGTTAGATTATGAATCCAAAAACGGAATTAAATAATTATTTTTGCTGAACTTAACAAAGATTAAAAAATTATTAAAATATGGCATCAGGCTTTTTTGCAATTTTGGATGATATTGCAGCATTGATGGATGATGTAGCGGTTACCAGTAAGGTTGCTACCCAAAAGACAGCAGGAATTTTAGGAGACGATCTGGCTGTAAATGCAGAAAAAGCCACTGGCTTTCTTTCCTCAAGGGAAATTCCCGTTTTATGGGCAATTACTAAAGGATCATTTATCAATAAACTGATTATTCTTCCTATCGTTTTTTTACTTAATTGGTTATATGCTCCAGCTATTAATTATGTATTGATCCTTGGAGGATTCTATCTGGCCTTTGAAGGCGTTGAAAAAGTTATAGAATTTCTTTTTCACCGTGACAAAAAGGGGCATGAAGTTATAGAGGAAATTGAAGAAGACGAAAAAAGTTCTGAAGAAATTGAAAAAGAGAAAGTAAAATCGGCAATTACAACTGATTTTATTTTATCCATCGAGATCGTTATTATTGCTTTAGGAACCGTATTGGAAGAAAGTCATCCTTTCATTACGCAGATTTTAGTAACAAGTTTGGTTGCATTTATTGCTACTGTTGGAGTGTATGGAATTGTAGCTTTGATCGTAAGAATGGATGATGCTGGGTTTAAATTAATAAAGAAAAGTAAGGATAAAGGCTTTTTCGGAGGGCTTGGACATCTATTAGTGAAGGCTTTACCTATTGTTATTAAAATATTAGGAGTCGTAGGAACAATTGCTTTAATAATGGTTGCTGGTGGAATTTTTCTTCATAGGATTGAATTTTTCCATGGCATATTACCAACCTGGCCGGATGTTTTGAAAGAGCTTACACTTGGAGTTGCTGGCGGATTGGCAGCTGTTGCTGTCTTCACTTTAGGAAAAGGAATCTATTCCCTGGCAACAAAAAAATAAAACAGAATTAGAATTAAATAACCAAAAAATCCTGTACTCGAGAGTAGACTGCACCCAAAAGTTTAGACAAAATTAAACAATATTATTATATGAAAGAGTTCGGTACTCTACCGGACTCTTT
>NZ_JCAIOM010000032.1:0-24407 GCF_059587025.1 Chryseobacterium sp. DZ-32 | reverse complement strand
TTGATGATTCATTCACCATCCTAGCCCCGATAGGAATGGTTACCCCGCAGCTGGGTTGGAGGGTGAATGGGTTGGAGTGTGGGACCCTTCGGCTTCGCTCAGGGTGACAACGCTGGGAGCGCAGGCGCGAGGAGTATGAATGGATAGCGGGAAACAGCTCCTGAAATCATCTTTCACTTATTTTGTTAATCTCCATAATTCAAATTATCATCCTCTAAGGATCCAAGAGCCTAAAATAATGAAGATTGCAAAGTATGGCGCTTAGACCCTAAGGATGACTTAAAGGCTGTAAAGATTCTAATGCTAATAGATAATTTATTATCTGTTTAAATGGCCTTTCGATTAATTAAATAGCTATGGAGATGTTGCACTTTTCTGTATTAAACAATAAAAGTAAATAACATTGATGTAATTTATTTCTTATCCCACCAAATTCGACCTTTTATATCGCTTTCACTGGCTCCAAATTCAGGATCCTGCTTCATTTGGTCCAGTGCTTCCTTTTGATTTTGATAATTTAGATTGTCTTTTGAAGGAGTGGGAAGAACAATTCTTCTTGGCATTATTAACAGAACTCCGGATTCACTGAATGGATTTTCCAGCTTAAGCGCAGTCGATACATTAGGCAATCCTGTTCTTTTAATCAATGCCCATACTTCATTGGGTTGCTTGAAATAGTTTAAATATTCCTGAATGATAATCTGTTCCAGGGCTAATGATGGATCAAATTTGATTTGAGGCTGGTTTAGATAAGCTAAAATATCGGTATCATAGGCTGTTTTATAATCATCTACCAATGCTTCTTTGGCAATATAATTATAGGTTTCAATAGAAGCTCTGATTCCTTGTTCATAAAGATCTTTTACATTGCCAGGAATAAGATTTCTTGCAGCCAGTTCTGCTTTCAACAGTGAATAATCAGCATAAGTAAGAATTGGGAATATAGCATTTCCTGTCCCAATAATACCTTTTGAAATATTTTCCGGCCTCCATATTCTATACTGTAATCTTGAAATGGTATCATAATTCACTCCATTTAATAATCTTTTTGCTGAAGTATAGTAACGGCTCATATCCGCTGAAACCATGTTAGGGCTGACAAAACCACCAACATAACGCTGGCTTTCCGTAGCTTTTTTCATTTTACCGGCTGCTACCAGCTTATCTATGTTTTCCTGGGAATAATCATTTTGCTGGAAAAATATAGATATTCTGGGATCTTTGCTTTCATTCATAAAGTCAACCATAGGTTTTGCAGCAGACATACCTACAGGATTGAAATTACCATGCTCTGTCAGCCTTTTAGTCCGTAACATGAAGCTCTGTGCCGTACCGTTAATTTCATCCCTTGATAAAACCTGTACAGCAATGGCAGTTAGTTTGGCAGGATTTCTTTTCATGAGTCTTGACGCAATTTTTAATCTGAGTGAATTAGCTACCCGTTTCCATTTGCTTATATCACCCTTAAAGAATAAGTCTTTATCTCCCGGATCTACCTGTACAGATTGATCAGCACTTTGAATTGCAGTATATACATCGTTTAACTGCTTGTCAAAAACATCATACAATTGTTCCTGTGTTTCATATTTAGGAGTTTGTGTTCCCCCGTAGCGGGCCTGGAATGCTTCTGTATAAGCTATACTTCCATTCACATCTGTTACATACCATGCATAATAAACTTTTAAAATCGTGGCAATACTTTTAATGTTCACGTATTTTTTTTGATCTTCAGCCGGCATATGATCAATTTTGTATATAATGTCTGTAAGTAAAGCACCATGATCTCCATAAAAGATATCTTTTCTTTGATTCATATTGGAGCCGTCAGCCATAAACTGAGGAGAATTGCCTGTGCTGGGAACCAACGTCTGAGTCCAGGGCATAATTCTGCGGTAGTAATCATAGTAGTATTCAAAGCTGCCATCAAATCCTTTCATAATTGCCAAAGGCAAAAGTTCTTCAGGTGTAGCTTTTATTTTATCTACCGGATTGGTGTTAATCTCAGCAAAATCACTGGTACAAGATACAAACAGAGAAAACGATAGCGTAAGTATAAGTATTTTTTTCATTTTTGATAATTTTTAGAATAAGAAATAACTAGAATGAGAAATCCAGATTAAATCCTATATACCTCGACATAGGTGCACCTCCATATTCAGCAAAGCTACCTGCGCTGTTGGAATATTTTCCTTCAGGATTTATTCCATCTGGTAATTTATTGTAGATATAGAATAAGTTTCTACCGATAAGGGAGAGGTTGAGAGTATTGACTCCAAGAGATTTGATGATTTCTGGTTTAAAGGAATAGGTCAGGCGTGCTTCACGTAGGGAGACCCATGTATTTTCAAACACAGCCTGCTCCCGGATACCATTTCCCCATGAGGCTAATCTGTTGTAGTAGGAAGATGTTTTTACGGGATTGATCCACCCTTTTTCATAAGCTTCCTGATAAGTCATACCGCTTACATCTCTGGTGACTCCTTGTTTATCCTTTATGATGGAATTCTGGCCAAATACTCCATCGGGAATTACCCCGTATTGAGTGTTGCCCTGCGAATCAATATATTTGATTCCACCTCTTTCTTCATCCCTGTACCTTAATGTGGATGAAAGGTTGCCAAACTGAACACCATAATTGTATGTGGCAGAAAGAATATCACCCCCTACTCTTGCATCAATCAGTAGACTTAAAGATAAATTTTTATACCTGAAAGTATTTCTGAAACTGGCTAAAAAATCAGGAGTTAACTTTCCTACCGTAGTATATCCCTGGTTTTGGTAAGAATCTGATCTCAGGTAAGAGCCATCAGCTTTCAGCACTTTCATTCCGTTTCTGGGATCATCAATTTTATTACCATTCGCATCCAATGCCTGATATCTTGCATAGGCATATTTGGTCTGTATCAAACCGTATTGCTGGCCAGGTATTGCTATACTTTTTACGTCAGTGCCCATGGCCCAGTTCAGGACATATTCCGTAACTCCTGGATAGAGCTCAATAAGTTTATCCCTGTTTTGAGAAAATGTAACTGTGGTATTCCATTTGAAGTTAGGTAGTTTCACCGGAATTGCGTTGACAATTACCTCTATGCCTTGATTTTGCAGATTTCCGGCATTAATCTGCTGCTGACTGAGTCCTGATTCTTGTGGCAAAGGAAGTGTTAACAGCTGATTGGTAGTATTGGTCTTATAAAAAGAAACATCAAAATCCAGCCGGTTATTGAAAAAGGCCATATTTAATCCAAATTCTATGGATCTGCTCAATTCATTTTTTAAATTTAAATTCGCAAGAGAATTACTATTGAAACCCACTAACGGAATGCGCACGCCATCAGGGGAATTATAAGCAGAAGGGTCGGGTCTGTAATAGAGACCGGAACTTGTGTTGTATGGCGAAGTATCTCTTCCCACCCATGCCAGACTTCCTCTCAGACTTCCGGAATTGATCCATTTTGGAAGTTTAAAAGAATTAGAAAATATCCAGTTTCCAACAAATGAAGGATAAAAATAGCTTATACTTCCATGTCCATCAGGGTATGCCAATGTGGAAGACCAGTCGTTTCGACCTGTAATGTCAATGAATAGCTGATCTTTCCAGGCGAAATTAGCAAAAGCATACAGTCCCTGAATTCTTTTCGGCGACTGATTACCATCGGTATAATAGACCTCGCTTCCTGCCGGATCTATTGAGTTCTGGATCTGGAAAACGCCAGGAGAATTAAGCCCTCCATTAGTCCATTGCCTTGTGGCTTTGTATTTGGATCTGAAGTCTTCTCCACCAACAGATGCATTAAGAGTAATATTTTCCGACAATTTGAAGTTGGCATTCAATAAAAATTTTGTAGTATATTGTTCTTTTCTACCTTCCAAAATACTATAGCCACCGCCATTAAATCCGGGGTTTTCTCCAAGTATTTTAAATTCATTCAGGAAATCATAATTATTGAAGTTGCCTGATATCATTAAGTTTAACCAGTCTGTTAGCTGGGATCTGAGCTCAAGCCTGCCTATATAATTGTTTTCTTTCTGGGTTCTTGTGTTCTGGAAAATGTTAAAATAAGTAGACGTCATACCATAAGGATCCGCACTGTCTTGTTTCCTTCCCCCATTTACAGGATCCAGATAATTGTTTTTCCAATAAACAGCATCAAAACTTCTTGGAGTGCCATATATAAAACTGAAGAGAGGACTTTCATTTCCTCCCTGAGGTACGGGGTTCTGCCCGAAAGACCGGTTATAGTTGAAACTTGCATCTACCTGCAAATATTTACTAAACTGATGGGTTACACGGATAAAATAAGCGTTTTTTATAAACTTATTACGGGGAAGAATACCTTCAGCTTCCTGATTGGTATAACTCAACAGAATAGTAGATTTATCATTTCCTCCGGAGAGTTCGAATGAATTTTTACGATCAAATCCTACCTGATAAATATCCTTATAATTATCCGGCTGAGGATTCCATAGAATTGTTCTTCCATCAATATCCTGTACAGGTTTTCCGTCAAATTTTGGCCCGTAGCTGTAAAAAAAATTGTTGGGATCTATAAAACGGTTTCCATTAGTATCCGTTGAAAAGTTGGATCCAAAACCGGCACCAAATTCATTCTGAAACCTGGGGCTGCTATAGACGTGCTGTGTAGTAAGAGAAGAATTTATCCTGACACCTAATCCATTCGTACCTTTTCCTTTCTTGGTTGTAATGACAATAACCCCGTTAGCAGCCCGTGAACCATAAAGTGCAGATGCTGCAGCACCTCTTAATATGGAAACGGACTCAAAAACATCTGAGTTAAGGTTTTTCATTTCATTACCGAAATCGTAACCGGAACCCCAGGAATCCGCACCGGTTACTCCATTGTCAATAATTACTCCATCAACTACTATCAGCGGCTGGTTATTGTTGCCTAATGATGTATTTCCACGGATCTGGATCCTTGCACTGGACTGCGGGCCTCCGGATCCTGCCGTTATTTCTACCCCCGGCAGTTTTCCCTGAAGAGCCTCCATAGGGTTAACGACCCCAGCCTGAGTAATGTCTTTGGTCTCAACCTTGGTAATGGCATAGCCTAGTTTTCTCTGATCTCTTTTTATCCCAAGTGCAGTAACAACAACTTCATCAATTTGTTTATTCTTTATAGAATCCTTCTTTGACTTTTGACCACTTAGGTGGTTTGTACTCAATAGAAAACAAAAAACACCAACAGCCAAGGGAAGTCTTGTACTTAATTGTTTCATTTTGTTCATCATTTGCTTATTACTGCAATATTAAAAAAAAATATGGCACGAATGTTATAAATTAAAATATAAAGTGTTGGTTATCAGTGTTTAATGTTTTGTGTTTTATTGTTTAATGTTGATTTTAATGTATAATATTCTGTAATTGATAATATTGAAAATATAAAAAATGATTATATATTACTTATCTGTGAATTTTATTTTTTTTTTGCTTTTTTTATATGATATAAGCTTTTTGCCTGTTAAATAAAGAATTTTAAAGTGTTTTTATTGTCAATTTCTAGAATGGGTATAAAAAATCCCTTATCAATGCGATAAGGGATTAATTTATTGAAAAGTATAACAATAATATCAGACCTGTATTACTCCAAGATTGAACTTCTCCGTGATAGGAGAGTGGTTTGCAGCTTCAATCCCCATAGAAATCCATTTTCTGGTATCAGCAGGATTGATGATGGCATCTGTCCATAATCTTGCTGCTGCATAGGTAGATTCAGTTTGTTTCTGATATTTCTTTGAGATGGTATCCAGAATTTCGTTATGCTCTTCTTCTGAGATATTTTTTCCTTGTTTCTTTAAGGTAGACTCCTGAATCTGAGCGAGTACTTTTGCTGCCTGTGCGCCACCCATTACCGCTAAATCTGCCCAAGGCCATGCAACAATTAATCTGGGATCATAAGCTTTTCCACACATCGCATAATTTCCTGCTCCATAAGAATTTCCTGTTATAATAGTGAATTTAGGAACTACGGAATTGGAAACCGCATTTACCATTTTGGCGCCATCTTTAATAATCCCGCCATGTTCTGATTTTGAACCCACCATGAATCCGGTGACATCCTGTAAGAAAATTAATGGTATTTTTCTCTGATTACAATTGGCAATAAAACGGGTTGCTTTATCTGCAGAATCAGAGTAGATCACTCCTCCGAACTGCATTTCTCCTTTACCGCTTTTAACCAGCTTTCTCTGATTGGCAACAATCCCTACGGACCAGCCGTCAACTCTTGCTGTTGCACAGATAATACTTTTACCATAGTCTGGTTTATATTCTTCGTATTCTGAGTTATCCACAATACATTTGATAATTTCGTAGGTATCGTATTGCTCAGCTCTTGAGACCGGCATAATTCCGAAAATATTCTCAGGATTTTCTTTTGGTGGGAAACTTTCTATTCTGTCAAAGCCCGCTTTTTCAGTAGTTCCGACAGATTTCATGATGTTTTTGATTCTGTTCAGAGCATCTTTATCATCTTTAGCTTTATAATCCGTTACTCCTGAAATAGAGCAGTGAGTGGTTGCTCCACCCAATGTTTCATTATCAATACTTTCTCCGATAGCTGCTTTTACCAGATAACTTCCTGCAAGGAAAATAGAGCCTGTTTTATCCACAATCATAGCTTCATCACTCATGATGGGTAAGTAAGCTCCTCCAGCTACACAACTCCCCATAACGGCAGAGATCTGGATGATTCCCATAGAACTCATTTTAGCATTATTTCTGAAAATTCGTCCAAAATGTTCCTTATCCGGGAAGATCTCATCCTGCATAGGAAGATAAACACCTGCAGAATCTACTAAATAAATGATGGGAAGCTTGTTTTCCATAGCAATTTCCTGTGCTCTCAGGTTTTTCTTTCCTGTGATAGGAAACCATGCACCAGCTTTTACAGATGCATCATTAGCGACAATAATACACTGTCTTCCGGAAACGTAGCCAATAACAACTACAACACCTCCGCTAGGGCATCCTCCATGCTCCTGATACATTTCATATCCTGCAAATGCTCCAATTTCTATGGAATCTGAATCTTTATCGAGGAGATAATCTATTCTTTCTCTTGCTGTCATTTTTCCTTCATCACGAAGCTTTTGAAGCCTTTTCTCACCACCTCCTTTTTTAATCTCAGTGAGTAAGCGATTTATTTCAGATAATTTTAATCTGTTCTGATCCTCTCGTTTATTGAATTCGATGTCCATAAAATTTTCAATTTTTTACGCTTAAAGATACTATTTTTATGAGGAATATAAATTGGAAGTAAAACAGATGTTTAATTATTTGGTTTCTAGTAAATTGTGAAATTTTTAACTAAAAAATATTTTTAAATAATTTATATTTTTTCTAACTTTACACTAGAGTAACAGAGGTGATATTCTCTGCAAAATACTCTAAGTTCCTAGTTTATTTTTTTAATAGTTTATTATTTGAAGGCCCTGAAAGTTTAACAAATTTTCAGGGTTTTTTTATATCTATATGGGTTTGCCAGTAATACTTTCTATATGATATTTAAGAGACCATGTTGTTGATTTCAATCCTGACTTGATATCATATTGGTTTTGATTTTTACTAAATTATTAGAAAACGTCCTGAATTAAGAGTAAAAACTATTAAAAACTTTATTTATCATCTTTTTATTAATATAAATTTATGTTTTTTTGTAAGATTTATAAAAGCGTATTTGTAAATTTGCACGTTAAAATCAAAAGGGGATAGGTTATGCATAAATTGGCGCTTTTCAGGTTACATTTAATAGTTTTTTTATGGGGATTCACCGCAATTTTAGGAAAACTGATTCAGGCCAATGCTCAGATTCTTGTGTTTTACAGAATGTTGTTTGCCTCAATCTTTTTGTATGTATTTATCAGATTCTTTAAAAAGGAAAGCATTAAGGTGTCCAGGAAAATATTCTTTCAGCTGGCTGCTATAGGCTTTGCAATGGCACTTCACTGGTATTGTTTCTTTTATTCTATTAAAGTTTCCAATGTTTCAATTGCCTTAAGCTGCCTTTCCTTATCAACACTTTTTGCTTCGATTCTGGAACCCATTATTTTCAAAAGGAAAATTGATATATCTGAAGTAGTAATGGGAACTGTTATTGTGGCCTGTATATTATTGATTTTTAAAACAGAATTTCATTTTAAAGAAGGTATTATTTATGGAATTTTGTGTGCTATATTCGGGACTGTTTTTTCTGTTTTTAATGGTAAAATGTTTGGGAAAACAAGTTCGGGAAACATTATTTTTTATGAAATCTTCTGTGGTTGGTTCATTTTAATGATATTTTATCTGCTTTCGGGACAAATTTTTCAGATGAATGAAATAAACTACAGGGATTTGGCGTTAATATGCTTGTTAGCCAGTGTTTTTACTGCTTTTCCCATGCTGGAATCTGTGAATTTAATGAAATATATATCACCTTTTACTTTAATTTTAACAGTTAATTTAGAACCTGTCTACGGAATTATACTAGCTTTTTTTATCTTTGGAGAATCAGAACATATGAGCCCTATATTTTATGTCGCTTCAGGTGTTATGATACTGGCAATCATTGCAAACGGATTAATAAAAGCCAGAAAAACTAAAAACTTAAACTAAGCATCAAATTTATATGATGAAAAAATATTTTTTACTTGCATTTTCACTGTTGTTTGGGCTTTCTCAATCTCAGATTATCAGAAAATATTCCAATGAATTTTTAAATATCGGAGCCGGAGCAAGAGGCCTTGCAATGGGAGGAGCGGTAATTACCAACCAGGATGATGTATATTCTCCTATGTGGAATCCCGCAGGTTTGATGTCCATTGAAAGAGACTGGCAGGGAGCAGCAATGCATGCAGAATACTTTGAGTCTATTGCGAAATATGACTATCTGGCTTATGCAAAAGTACTTGAGGAAGGTGTTTTTGGGGTTTCCGTAGTAAGACTGGGAGTAGATAATATTTTAAATACAACCCAGATGATCGATTCTGAAGGGAATATTGATTATGATAAAATCACAAAGTTCTCTCAATCCGATTATGCTGCAATTCTTTCTTATGCTTTCAGACCAGGAGGAAATCCGAAATTAGATGTCGGGATCAATGCTAAGATTGTATATAGAAATGTGGGTAAATTTGCTAATGGTTATGGTTTTGGTTTCGATGTTGGGGCGATTTATAAAGCAGATAACGGATGGAAGTTCGGGGGGATGGTAAGAGATATTACAACTACTGTCAACTTCTGGACGGTCAATCAGAAAGAACTTTCTACTGTTGTAAACGGGGAAGAATTTAACCCTGCTCCCAAAGATAAACTGGAACTTACAATGCCTAAACTGAATGTAGGGGCCAGCAAATTATTTGAAATCAACAGCAGCGTATATGTATTGCCGGAAGCAGGTATAAATGTGGATTTTGCTAAAACAGCATCCTTAATTTCTACAGACTTTGCCAGTATCAGTCCTTACGCAGGAGCTGAGCTGGGATACCAGAAAATGATTTTTGTGAGATTGGGGATCAACAGATTCCAGTCAATTACAGATATAGAAGATCTTAAAAGAAAAGTTTCTTTCCAGCCAAGTGCAGGTCTTGGAATAAGATACAGAGGGCTTACACTGGATTATGCCATTACAAATTCAGGGATTGGCGGATCTAATTTTTATTCCAATTTCTTCTCCTTAAAACTGGATATGGGAGCATTTAGAAACGATTAAAATTATAAAAATGAAAAAGTTATTAATGCTGATGCTGGTAATAAGCTCAACAATGGCTTTTACGCAGAAGGTTTCAGATTATAAATATGTAGTAATTCCGGAAAAATTTAAAACCTTTAAAAACAGCAGTTTTGGATTGGAAGCTTATCTGGCTAAAGGGCTACAGGGAAAAAAGTATGAAATTTTAACTGAGGCAATGGACAAATGGCCATCTGAGGCTAGAAATAATTCCTGTAATGTAATTAATGCTGAAGTGCTGAATGATAAGAGCTTATTTACAAATAAAGTGATTTTGCAGTTCAAAGACTGCAATAAAAAGGTCATTTTAGAATCCAAAGGGCGCTCAGATATAAAGGAATTTGAAGAAGGGTTTCCTGATGCTTTAAAGCAGGCTCTGACACATGTTCCACTTTCCAGCCCGGTAGAAATGAAGCCTGCTAAAATATCAGATGCTGCTGAAAACGTACAGAATACAGTTTCTGAAACCGTTGTATCTGCAGGAACTCCGGAAGCAAATAATTACTCGAACGGGAAACTTGATCTTCAGAAAATACAGATTGATTCTAATCAGTTTATCTTGGCAAAATCCGGAAGTTCCGTACCATTTGCTGTTTTCAAAACGACTTCTAAGAGCGCTGTTTTCCTTGTAAAAATGGCTGATGGAAATACTACCATCGGATATTTTGAAAACGGGAATATTGTAATAGATATTCCACAGACTGACGGAAGATTCTCCAAAGAAGTCTTTACAGCAAAATAATTTACATCAATAATAAGAAAAATATCATCCTTAATTCATAACTTTTTAGAATTAAGGATTTATTTTAACTACATAGATATGAAAAAAGTTTACATTTCTATATTGGCAATACTGTCAGTATTTTCGAGTGCACAAAGTGTATTTAATACCCAGTTAAACGAAATTAATTTTGGGGCTTCCAGTGATCCTGATAATTTTATAAAATTCAATAATCATATTCTTTTCACAGCCACCAAGTCTACAGAGGAAGGAAGGGAACTGTGGAGTTTTGATCCGGGTACTCAAAAATCAATTCTGCTGAAGAATGTTTTTCCGGGGTACAGCATTGGGATGACTGGAGATCCGTCTTTTATGAGGCTCAATAATAAAATTTACTTTATTGCTGTACAAAGCAATAGTTCGTCCAATAATCAGCTTTGGGTCACAGACGGAACCACGGTAGGAACATCCAAGGTAAAAGATCTGAATTTTGAGTTTTCGGTGGCTGCAACTGCTGCGGTCGGAAATAATATCTTTTTCTACCATCACAATGAACTTTGGTCTTACAATACCGTTACAGATAGTCTGCAGCTATTAAAAACATTTCAATATTCCGGTGATGTAAAAATGTATACCATGAACAATACTTTGTTCCTGGCAGCAGATGATGGCACACATGGAAAAGAGATATGGAAATCAGATGGAACCGTTGCCGGAACATCTTTATTAAAGGATATCGTTCCCAATGCAGGTGGAAGTATTAATGGCGATTTTAAAGCACTTATTTTTAAAAATAAACTATACTTCGTGGTTAATCTTGGAACAGGAACAGCGGGATATGAATTATATTCAACAGATGGAACAGAAGCGGGAACAGTATCCATAAAATCTGTAGGTTATCCGCAGCTGGAAGGAGCTGCCGCTGATAATTATTTTGTTTTTACAGGCTTTGATGCAGCAAATGGCTATGAACCATGGGTTTCTGATGGGACAACGGCAGGAACTTATCTGTTGAAAAATCTAATGCCTGGAGCTACAAGTTCTATGGCAATGAAAAAATTTGTAAAATATAATAACAAAATATTCTTTGAAAGTAGTGCCAACGGTGTTAACTCTGTGTATGGTAATTATATCTGGGAAACAGATGGTACAGAAGCCGGAACTGTTCTCTTCAATACGCACGCAGGAGCTTTGATTTATGGGAACAGCTCAGATAATAATCATTTGATTCTTACGATGGCTAATTATGGAAACAGATATTGGATAGTGAATGGAAATTCTTCACAGAGTTTTGAGATTACAGGCCTTGGAATGCCAAATAATAATAGTTTTGTAGACCTGAATTCTAAAATTTATCTTACCGGAAATACCCCCAAATATGGCACTGAACTATTTTCACTAAATCCGGTGACCCATCAGACTACAATAGCTTCGGACATCAGTAGATTTGAAAGTTCTTTGCCTCATGCATTTCAGGTACTGAATGATGATCTTATTTTCATTGCGACAGACAGACAGTATAACAGCCAGATTTATAAGAGAAATAAAAATACACAGCAGATTGAGAGAATATCCAGCTTTGGAGGAAATTCGTTTATAGGTATGGGCAGTGACTTTAATGACAATTTCATTAAAGTAGGAAACTATCTTTACACTCCAGAAGCAGCTTACAGAACAGATGGTACAGAAGCCAATACTTTGTCAATATCATCCCCGAATATTACCAGCAGGGTACCGTATACCAGCTTGAACGATAATACATTACTTTTTGCCGGATACAATAATGTGGTAGGAACTGAACTTTGGAAGATTGATAATACATCCAATACTGTTAGTATGGTCAAAGATATTTCCCAGGATAATATGGGAAGTCTTTATTCCGTAGATTCAAAAACTGCAATACTGAATGGTTTTGCTTATTTTGTGGCAAAAGATAATGGAAAACTTGGGATCTGGAAAACAGATGCTACTGAAGCCAATACCCAAAAGGTAATACAGTTTTCCTATCAGGATGGGACAAATGGAGATATTAAGGTACTGAATGCTTTTAATAATAAATTATTCTTTACAAAACAACAGGAAAATACTCCTGCGAATTACAGCTCCGGGCAAAACGAGCTTTGGATTTCAAACGGCGATCAGGCATCTGCTACATTACTGAAATCTTACGCTGCTCCTTATGGCTCTTCAAGTATTGCGAGAGAAACAATAATATTTAATAATAAGCTTTTTTATGTCACTTCAGGTTATCCTTCTCCAGCGCTGCATTCTACAGATGGAACAGTGGCAGGGACAGAACAGATACTAGCGGGAAACTTTTTTGGTGATGTAAAATTTAAAAAATGTGGAAATCAGTTATTTTTTACCAATAACAATAGTACACAGTTGTGGAAAACAGATGGAACAGCGAATGGCACATCTGATTTATCCCAAAATTTTTCTTCAGTGAAAGATATGACGTGTGCCAACAATTATCTTTACTTTCTTAATGGGGATTTCCAAAAGGTATGGAAAAGTGACGGTGTTTCAACCTCTCCGATGGATATTTTTGTGACAAACGATGATAATCAGCTGTTGGTTAATGAAAATATTCAGAAAATGGGAACAGATGGTGAGAAATTATTTCTGACCATTAATACCAAAGAACATGGAAGTGAATTGTATGTAGTGACTGATCCACTGCCTGTTTATCTGGCAACCCATGAAATATCAGGCGCAGAAAGTAAAAAAGGAAATTCAGATCTGCAGATTTATCCTAATCCTGTTTCAGAATATTTTTCAATAAGACTGAACGAAAATTCTAAAATAGAAATCGTGAAAATTTTTGATGCCTCCGGAAAACTTGTGAAGAATATTATCTACAATAATAAAAATATTGATGTAGCAGAACTTCCATCAGGAATATATTTTATTAAGTTAAAAACAAATAAAGGGGAATATATGGGTAAGATTATAAAAAAATAATACATGTAAAAGGCTCTTAAAAAGAGCCTTTATAATATATATGTTGATGTGTTTTTCATTCTTTTAGCATTTTACAAGAGTCTTATAGATATAAAAGTAATTGGATGTCAAATGAAATGTGATTGGATTTATAAAAAGAGAAGAATTTTCATAGCATTATTGTCATTAGTTGATATTACTAATTTATGGAAAAAATATAAATAATACTAATATTTAATAAAATATTTATTTGTTTGTGTTTTTTATTGATAAATTTCCTTTTTGTACTGGGGATTGTTGGTTTTTGTCTCTTATTGAGTAAATGAAAAAAGTATATGAGTTTTTGCATTAAAACTTCATTTTGTTTGTGACAAATTAGCTGCTGTACTGCATTAGTTTATCAATTAGCATTAAAAAATTCCCAAATCACTTTCGCTTTACTTTTCCCCAGAATTTCTTCAAGAGTTTCAAAATTGGCTTCTTTGATTCGTTTTACAGACTTCAGTTTAGACAAAAGCAATTCGATTGTTTTTTCTCCAACTCCAGGAATTTCTTCAAGTTCAGATTTTATCGTAGAGTTTTTTCTTCTCGTTCTGTGATGTTTTACCCCAAACCGGTGGGCTTCATCACGAACACGCTGAAGGATTTTCAACGTTTCAGATTTTTTATCGAGATATAAAGGAATAGGATCTTCCGGGAAAAATATTTCTTCCAGTCTCTTGGCGATCCCTACAATGGTAATTTTTCCATAAAGTCCTAATAACCTCAGGCTTTTAACAGCAGAAGAAAGTTGTCCTTTTCCACCATCAATCAGAATTAATTGAGGAAGGCTTTCTCCTTCATCAAGCATTCTTTTGTAACGGCGGTAGATGACCTCTTCCATCGTTGCAAAGTCGTTTGGCCCTTCTACCGTTTTAGGATGAAAAATTCGGTAATCTGCTTTACTCGGTTTTCCATCTTTGAAAACAACACATGCAGACACAGGATTCGTTCCCTGAATGTTGGAGTTATCAAAACCTTCAATATGTCTTGGTTCTACAGGCATTCTCAGTAGTTTCTGCATTTCGGCCATAATTCTGTTGGTATGCCTTTCAGGATCTACAATCTGAACCTGCTTCAGCTTTTCAAGACGGTATTCTTTAGCATTCTTTTCAGAAAGCTCTACAATTCTTTTTTTATCTCCTACCTTGGGAACAATCAGTTTTACATTTGGGATTTCTACAGACAAATGAAACGGTAAAAGAACTTCCTTAGAATCTGAAGAAAACTTCTGACGGATCTCAATCAAAGCTTCTTCCATAATATCTTCATCCGTTTCCTCAAGAATCTTTTTAATCTCGGTGGTAAAACTCTGGATGATATTTCCGTTTCTGATTTTAAAGAAATTGACATAAGCAGCGGTCTCATCACTGGTCATTCCGAAAACATCTACATCATCAATATTCGGATTTACAACGGTGTTTTTAGCCTGATAATCCTCAAGAATATCCAGTCTTTCCTTAATGATCTGAGCTTCTTCAAATTTAAGATTGGAAGCCAGCTTCATCATCTGATTCACTAGATAATCCTTTGCCTTACGGAAATCCCCTTTGATAATTCCGCGGATAGCATCTATTTTTTCGTCATAATCTTCCTTGCTTTCAAGATCTTCACAGGGCCCTTCACAGTTTTTGATATGGTATTCCAGGCAGACTTTATATTTGCCTTCCGCAATTTTGGATGGGGAAAGATTCAGATTGCAGGTTCTAAGCTTATAAATATGTTTTATAGTATCCAGCAATATCTTTGCAGGGCGCACTTTGGCATACGGACCGTAATATTCGGATCCATCTTTAATCATATTTCTGGTCAGAAAAATTCTTGGAAAATCTTCATTTTTGATGCAGATCCATGGATAAGTCTTGTCATCCTTCAACATAACATTATAAAACGGCTGGTACTCTTTAATCAGATTATTTTCCAATAAAAGTGCATCATACTCGCTGTTTACAATTGTCGTTTCCAATCGCTGGATTTTGCTGACCATTATTTTGATCCTGTATCCTGAAAGGTTTTTATTGAAATAGGATAGTACCCTCTTTTTCAGATTTTTAGCTTTTCCCACATACAAAAGCTGTTCGTTTTTATCATAATAACGATAAACGCCGGGTTCAGATGGTAAGGTTTTGAGCTGTAATTCTAAAGAAGGATTCATATAACAAAATTAAGGAAACTTTCCCTATTTAAAAAAAGAAAAACCTGCAGATAATTCTACAGGTTCCGGTATTTTGATAGTGTATCCTATCCGTGGTTCATTTCGGTATACTGATAGATGAGAAAGCTTAAATAATTCCATTCTACAGAATTTTTTGGATATTTTTTCATGAATTCAGGATTGTCACCAAACAAAAAGTCATAGTTGTCTTCAAAATCATCTTTGTGAAGCCACATTACTTTATTGCCTTTCTTTATATAATAAGATTTAATAACACCTCCGCCAAATGCAGGGGCACCGGCAAACCCGGTACTCACTGTTTCTGAAGCAAACGGATCATGATAAACCGTAATAAGCTCATTAAATTCAGGATTGATCACCTGCATTAAAAAAGCTCTGGGCTCTTTCTTGTTTTTTAAAGAAACAATCTGGTTTTCGTAAGGAATGGCATCGTCGGTAACAGATTTGCCATATTTTTTTGTGCTGTAATTTCTCATGTTTGAAATAAACTTTGCCGCTTTCATCGACTTTTCAGTCTCTGTAGCATATAAATACATTTCAGCAATATCGGTTGCCTCAAATTTTATTGGCTTTCTGGTATCAACATCCTCAATGGTGATGGAAAGAATCTGTCCCCTCTGTTTTTCCCAGGATTTACTGTAACCCTGATGTTCTGTATTATCTTTTAAAATAATGGTGGAAACTTTTTTATCTGTTGCAGTATTGAAACCTTCGTTAAACAGATAGCGGTTCATTTCTTTTCTTTCTTCTTTTGAATATTTTACTTTCTGGGCGAAAGCAGCTGTGCTTGCTACACATAAAGCAAGGAGTAGAGTTTTCAGTCTCATGTGTTATTGTTTTTAATTTTCGGGGCTAAATGTAGTAAATTAATTCGCTTGTTTTATAAAAATATAGAAGATTGAAATTTAGCTTTTCCAATTATTGTTAAATGCGTAATTTTAAGGAAATTTTTTAGAAATGATATACGGGGTAGATGTTTTTACTTTCCATGATGTTCTGGAAATATGTAAAAAACCAAATAAAGCGAAGCTGAACAAAGCTGCAAAAGAACAAATTTTAAAATCTCAGAAAAACGTACAGAAAATAGTAGAATCAGACAGATGTGTATATGGAATCAATACAGGATTCGGGCCATTATGTGACACGAAAATTTCAGCGGATGAAACCGCTCAGTTACAATATAACCTGATCATTTCTCATGCGGTGGGTGTTGGAAAGCCTATTGATAAAGAACTTTCCAAAATCATGATGATTGCTAAGGTACATGCTCTTTCTAAAGGATTTTCAGGAGTTTCCCTGGAGGTGATTGAAAGAATGATTCTGATGCTTGAGAAAGATATTATTCCTGTGGTTCCTGAACAGGGATCTGTAGGAGCTTCCGGAGACCTTGCGCCATTAGCCCATCTGGTATTGCCTTTACTTGGTTTAGGACAGGTTTGGGAAAGAGATCAGGTTGCCGATACCATGGAAGTGTTGAAAAAGCATGACCTTGAACCACTGGCTTTAGGTCCGAAAGAAGGATTAGGGCTGATCAACGGAACACAGTTTATCCTTGCCCATGCCATTAAAGGACTTGAAAAATTTGAATACTTACTGGACCTGGCGGATATGACGGCAGCCATGAGTATTGAAGCGTACAGAGGTTCTGCAAGCCCTTTCAAAAAAGAACTTCATGAGATCAGACCTTTTGAAGGCAGTAAAAAAGTAGCCGCAAGAATGCTTAAGTTCTTAAAGGGATCAGAAAATTTAAAAGCTCATGAAGATTGTGAAAGAGTGCAGGATCCTTACTCCATGAGATGTGTACCACAGGTTCACGGAGCCAGCAGAAATGCTTTTGAGCATCTTAGAGGAATGGCAGAAACAGAATTGAATTCCGTTACGGATAATCCGATCGTATTAAGTGCTGAAGAATCTATTTCAGGTGGAAACTTCCATGGACAGCTGATGGCATTACCTTTAGATTATGCTACATTAGCAGCTGCAGAGCTAGGGAATATTTCAGACAGAAGAAGCTACTTATTATTAGAAGGAAAATATGGACTTCCAAGATTATTAACGGAAAGCTCAGGATTGAATTCCGGATTTATGATCCCTCAGTACACTTCAGCAGCCTTGGTTACAGAAAATAAAACATTATGCTTCCCGGCGTCGGCAGATTCTATTCCAACAAGTTTAGGACAGGAAGACCATGTTTCTATGGGAAGTATTTCAGGAAGAAAATTCAATCAGGTTCTGGGAAATCTTGTGAATATTCTGTCTGTTGAGCTGATGTTTGCCGCTCAGGGACTTGAATTCAGGAGACCTGCGAAATGCTCTAAAGTAATTGAAGAAAACTTTGCAATTCTTCGTTCTAAAGTTGCCAAGCTTGAAGATGACAGACTGATCGGTAAAGATATGCTGGCCATTGCAGAATTGATTAACGAACGAAAATTTGTTGTCAACTAATACAAAATACTTGAAAGCTTCCGGAAGGGAGCTTTTTGTTTTCACAAATCTTTAAATCCTTCAATTTTTAAATCGTTAAATCAACTAGATGAATATACTCAGAACAGATTCTGCCAATACAGATTTTCAAACTCTTGTAAAATCCCTTGACGCTACTTTATCCGAACATAATGGAGAAAATGATGACTTCTTTGCTCAGTTCAATACAATAGATACTATCAAAAACTGTATCGTAGCCTATATAGATGATATTCCAGCAGCCTGCGGAGCATTCAAACCATTTTCAGAAGATACCATAGAAATAAAAAGAATGTTTACCCATCCTGATTTCAGAAAAAAAGGATTAGGTTCCGCTATTGTGAAAGAACTTCAAAGCTGGGCAACAGAATTGAACTTTACAAAAGCTGTATTGGAAACTTCCAGGGACCTTAAGAGTGCCATCTCGGTGTATGAAAAAAGTGGTTTTTACAAAATACCTAATTATGGTCAATACGTTGGAATAGAGCAAAGTGTGTGCTACGAGAAAGTATTGTAATTTAATATTCATGTAATGCTAAATTCATTTTTTTTCAATTTTTAATTCCCGTTAAAGTGTTATATTGTGGTCTCAACCAAAATTATAACATATGAAAAAAACTGTATTCCTACTGGCAATATTTTTTGCCTTAAACTCGTGCACCAGAGAAGATCTTCAGAACGAAAATGTAAAAACCGAAATGTCCCAGAAAGATCCGTTGACTGCAAAACAAATCAACGAAAGGATCAATCAGGCGATTAAAACGGACGGTACTTTCAATTGGAAGAATGAATCCGATCATTTCGTATGGAGTGCTATTTTCCGCGGAAATAAAATGGTATCGATCGGTTTTGGAACTTCTAAAGATGATTTCGATAGAAGTAAATCTCCAAACAGCAATGATATCGAAAAAGAAGTTCTTTCTGTGATCAAAAAGTATGAAGGAAAAGACGAAAGAAATTTCCTTCTTCTTTCAGATCAGTATCTTAATCAGATGGATGTTGTCATTGAAAATGAGGAAACTGTTTCCGCACTTCGCCAAATGAAGAACATCCGATATGTAGAACCTGCAGATTATCATTATTTTGAATTTGAAGCTCAATATAATGCAGCTGCAAAATCATCAGGAAGCGGTTCGTCAGGATGTGGATTTTCATCATCTGCATTAAGTACTGCAGACTATACTTCAACAACGCCAGGTGCAAAAATACCGTGGGCTTTCACCAGACACAGCATTCCTGAGGCCTGGAGCTACAGTACCGGAGCTGGTGTGACCATCGGACTTATTGATACCGGAGTTTCTCCTGAACAGACTTTATTGGGAGGAAGTTTTAATAATGGTGCTTCTTCAGGAAGAACAATCAGTAAATATGGAGTATATAATTCTGACGGATCAGGAGATCAGTGTGGGCACGGAACAAAAATGGCTTCCGTAATGGCAGCTCCGAGAAATAATGCAGGATTACCTGTAGGAGTAGCTTATAATGCCAATCTGATCGCTTACAGAGCTGCAGAAAATGTTGTTTTGGAAACTTCCAGCGAGCAAACTGCTGTAAAAACGGCTTTCACAGAATTGGGCAACAATACCAATGTGAAGATTATTTCTATGTCGATGGGACATATTTTCTCTGTCGGGAAAATTGAAGACGGAGTGAAATATGCTTATTCAAAAGGAAAACTGATCTTCTGTGCCGGAGGTACTTCTACCAGTTTCACTAGTTTTGTCGGAGTAATTTTCCCTGCATCCATGCCGGAAACTCAGGCTATAACAGGAGTAAAAGAAAATACTTCCAATCAGAAGTGTGATGTATGCCACTCCGGAAGCCAGATTGACTTTACCTTCCAGATGGAGAGGTCTTCAGGAAATACCGTTCCGGTGCTGAGCTATTATAACGGCCAGGCAGATTATGTGGGTGGTTCTTCTGTGGCAACAGCAGCAACAGCGGGAATTGCGGCACTCGTTTGGGCTAAAAATCCATCATGGACAAGAGATCAGGTTCTTACTAAAATGAGACAGGCTTCAACCTACTATCCAAATGTTAATTCAAGCTATGGCTATGGAAATATCAATGTTTTAAAAGCTGTACAATAATAACCCTATAAAAAAAGGAAATATCTCAGCTGAGGTATTTCCTTTTTGTTTTTATATAGAAGGTTTTATCCGATCCTTACACTTGTCATGCTCAATGATCCGCCGATAAGCTCATCATTGAATAAATTAAGCTGTTCAGACTGATCTTTTAATCCTAAAGTATACAATAAAGGAAGATAATGATCGGGAGTAGGAACAGCATATTGTAAGAAAGTTCCCTGTTTCTGATAATCGATAATATTCTGAAAACTTCCATCCAGAAGCCAATTGTTGGTTTTTTCTCTGGCTTCTATTGCCCAGTCCCAGCCAGCACCTACTGTATTAATATTTTTCCAGTCAATAAGACGAAGGTTATGAACAATATTTCCACTTCCGATAATCAGGATACCCTTTTCACGAAGTTTGTTCAGTCTTTTGGCCAGATCATAATGATACTGAGGAGGTTTTGTATAATCAATACTCAGCTGGATAACAGGAATATCTGCATCAGGATACATATGTTTGATCACAGACCATGCCCCATGATCAAGTCCCCAGCTATGATCTTCTTCCACATCTACAGGTAGAAGAAGTTCTGCCGTTTCTCTTGCCAGTTCGGGATTTCCCGGTGCAGGGTACTGCACATCAAAAAGGGCTTTGGGAAAACCGTAAAAATCATGAATGGTTTTCGGCATATCCATAGCCGTTACAAAAGTTCCGTCCGTATACCAGTGGGCAGAAATACAAAGAATTGCATTGGGTTTTGGAATTTCTGAGGCTGCTTTCCGGAAACCCTGTACAAATTGATTCTCTTCAATGGCATTCATTGGTGAACCATGTCCAAGAAATAAAACAGGCATTCTCTGTGTACTTTTAAAACCGTCGCTAATGTTTTGAAGATCGTTGAGGTTCATAAATATTGAAGATTATAAAAAAATAAAAGGTTCAAGGCTTTTAGAAAATCCCTGAACCTTTTGTAATATATGTTATTTACTATGCTTGTTTTACAAACTGTAATTCACCAGCTACTTTCACATCATCACTTACCATTACACCTCCTGCTTCAAGAGCAGCATTCCAGTTTAATCCGAAATCTTTTCTGCTGATTTTTCCTTCAAAAGAGAAACCTGCTTTTGTATTTCCCCATGGGTCTACATTAATTCCTCCGAAATCTACATCAAGTGTTATAGGTTTTGTAATTCCATTGATGGTAAGATTACCTACAACAGTATTGTTTAATGCCTGAGATTCAAATGTGATCGTAGGGTGAACTTCAGCATTGAAGAACTCCGCCGACTTTAAGTGATTGTCTCTGTCTGTATTGTTGGTGAATACAGAATCCGTCTGGATAGTAGCAGTAGTTTTAGCATTTGCAAAAAACTCATCTTCAGAGTCAATTTCAGCAGTGAAAGTTCTGAAGCTTCCTTTTACGTTAGAGATCATCATGTGTTTTACTTTGAAAGTAATTTCACTATGCGTAGGGTCTAAAATCCATTTTGTTGCCATTGTATTTCGTATTTTTTGTTTGTTATTAATAATGCAAATTTAGGACAGCGTACCTATACAAGTCATTGATATAGGATAAGAAATGAGTTTTTTTGTCAATCGTCAGTTTTGCTCCGGTAGTGAATGGTGAATTTATTTCAACATCCAATTGACAAGCGCAGCGGATTGACAGTTCACGATTGACTCATTTAATAATCAATGATGAATTTTGCTTCGCAAGGAATGGTGAATTTATTCCAACATCCAAATTGACAAGCGCAGCGGATTGACAGTTCATGATTGACTCATTTAATAATCAATGGTGAATTTCGCTTCGCAAGTGAATGGTGAATTTATTTCAACATCCAATTGACAGCGCAGCGGATTGACTATTCACAATTCACCTATCCTAATCCCGTTAAAAATTCTACTATTAAGTTAAGGAATAATTCCTTTGAATACATGAATTCCATTTTATCAATGTTTTAATTTAACATTTCTTAACGAATGATTTTTATTTCTTATTTTTGAAGGATTCAATTTTATACAATGAAATTACATAAATTTTCTTTATTGATGCTGGTTGTAGGCAGTTCAGCATTTGCCCAAACCCAGAAGTTTACCATGGCGGAGGCTGTAAATGGGATGAGAACCAACCTTGCTGTGAAAAATATCTCTCAGTTTTCATGGGCTGCAGACGGAAAATCTTATATCCAGGCGGTGAAAGGCGGTTATCTGATCACAGATTTGAAGACCAACAAACAGGATACCCTGATCTCCTTGAGTCAGCTGAACAGAAACCTTTCTGCTGATAAGCTTAAAACTGTTCCCGCAATCAAATTTACAGGGAATTCTAAAGGATACTTTACTACAGAAGGTAAAATGTCATGGATTGAAAAATCAGGAAATGACTGGAAAATAAAAAGTACAGCTGTCATTGATCAGGATGCCGCCAACCTAAAAATGTTTGGTGATAACCAGACTTTTGCCTTCACAGTAAAGAATAATTTGTTTGTAAACAAGAGCGGAAAAACGATTGCTGTAACTAACGAAGCCAACGAAAATATAATCAGTGGTCAGGCAGTTCATAGAAATGAATTCGGAATTGATACCGGAATTTTTCCTGCCCCGAATTCTGAGAGTGTAGCTTTCTATAAAATGGATCAGAGCATGGTAGCAGATTACCCGATCATCGATTGGTCTGTAACACCTGCTGTAAACAACAATATCAAATACCCGATGGCTGGTCAGACTTCTCATCAGGTGACATTAGGCGTTTTCAATCTTAAAACCCAATCTACCACTTTCTTAAAGGTGGAGGGAGAAAAAGACCAATATCTGACAGCGGTTACATGGAGCCCGGATTCAAAATATATCTTTGTAGGGGTTCTGAACAGAGGCCAGAATCATATGAAAATGAATCAGTATGATGCTGTAACAGGAGAATTGGTAAAAACATTATTTGAAGAAACAGACAGCAAATATGTAGAGCCGCAGCACCCGCTTACTTTCTTCCCGAATTCTAATACGGACTTTATCTGGCAGAGCCAGAGAACAGGATATAATCATTTGTTCCATTATAGTCTTGAAAAAGGACTGGTAGCTCAGATTACAAAAGGAGATTGGCTGGTAACTGATATTTTAGGATTCAATGAAAAGAAAAAGGAGATCTACTTCACCTCAACAAAAGAGACTCCTTTGGAAAGACATTTATACAGAATCAACTGGACCAACTTCAAAATGCAAAAGCTTGATAATGCAGAAGGAATGCACATCGGAACTTTGAGCGGCGATGGGAATTATCTGTATGATGCTTACAGCAATGCGAATTCACCGAGAGTTGCCAACATTATCAATACAGCTAATTTAAAAACTACGAATATCCTTACTTCTGAAAATCCATTAAAAAATTATCAGAGACCGGAAATTAAAAACGTAGTGTTAAAGGCTGATGACGGAACTCCTTTGTATGGAAAAATTATTCTTCCAACCAATTTTGATCCGAACAAAAAATATCCGACTATTGTTTATCTGTACAACGGACCACACTTACAGCTGATCACGAACAGCTTTCCGGCCTCAGGAAACCTTTGGTATGAATATATGGCTCAGAACGGATACATTATTTTTACAATGGACGGAAGAGGTTCTTCTAACCGTGGAATGAAGTTTGAGCAGGCTGTATTCAGAAACCTGGGAACTACAGAAATGAACGACCAGATGAAAGGTGTAGAGTACTTAAAATCTCTTCCTTATGTAGACGGAGATAAAATGGGAATTCATGGATGGAGCTTCGGAGGATTTATGACAACAAGTTTTATGCTTCGTAAGCCGGATGTATTCAAAGTAGGAGTAGCAGGAGGACCTGTAATCGACTGGAGCATGTACGAGATCATGTATGGAGAAAGATATATGGATACTCCGCAGGAAAACCCACAGGGATATGCAACGGCTAATCTTCTGGATAAAGTACAGAACCTGAAAGGAAAATTACTGATGATCCACGGAGCTCAGGATGATGTAGTCGTATGGCAGCATTCTATTAAATTCATCAAATCTGCTGTGGATAACGGTGTTCAGCTGGATTACTTTACTTATCCGGGACATCCGCATAATGTGATTGGGAAAGACAGGGTTCACCTGATGCAGAAGATTACAGATTATTTTGATTTATATCTGAAGAAATAATAATAGAATCCAGCCGGATAGACTGCACCCAAAAGTTTAGACAAAATTAAACAATATTATTATATGAAAGAGTTCGGTACTCTACCGGACTCTTT
>NZ_JCAIOM010000031.1:0-30904 GCF_059587025.1 Chryseobacterium sp. DZ-32 | reverse complement strand
CCAGCGCCGATGGTACTGCTAACGCGGGAGAGTAGGCCGCCGCCAGTTTTTATTTTATTTTTAAAAAATCCTTTATCGTTATGATAAAGGATTTTTTTGTTTTATACCCAGCTCAATTCATGAGTAATGAGTAATAAGCAATGAGTAATACATCGATTATTCACCATTCATCAACTATCATTGACCATCTATCACTTATCACTTATCAATCATCATTGATCAATTATCAATGATAACGGACAGCACACACTCCAATGGTCACTCCAGGAGTCTCTGCAATCCATATGTCTTAATTATCATCAAACAATTTTACAATATCAAATTGTCTGAATTAAAGGAATCCTAAAGACTCTAATAAAGGAGGCTGGATTCCTGCGGAATGATACAGTGGAATAAGCGGTACAAGTGAAATAGAAATGCGCCAGCTGAATCATAGCACAACTGGAAAGGGATGTTTATTACACTGTTGAAAGATCATTACCCCAGTTCAGCCTAAAATTATTCATTCTTACAGGTGATCTATTCTTTGCTTTCACTACTATCATTTATCCCACCCATTTGTCACTCCGCAGGAGCCTCAACAAAGTAATATCAAAAAACTCAGCAGTATTACTTTTGCTTTTTTGAACTTCTTATGACTCTAATAAAGGAGGCTGGATTCCTGCGGAATGACACAGTAGAACTAAGCGCCGCAAATGAAAGAGCAATACTCCATTGGAACTAATAGATCAATTGGAAACGATGTTTACGACACTATTGAAAGATCATAACCCCGGTTCAGCCTAAAATTATTCATTCTTACAGCTGTTCATTCTTTGCTTTCACTACTATCGGTTATCCCACCCATCTGTCACTCAGTAGGAGTCTCTGCAATCCATATGTCTTAATAATCAAACAATTTTACAATATCAAATTGTCTGAATTAAAGGAATTCTAAAGACTCTAATAAAGGAGGCTGGATTCCTGCGGAATGACACAGTGGAAATAAGCGGCACAAATTAAAGAGAAAGACGCCATTGGAATCAACAACACCATTGGAAAAGATAACCACGGAACCCGTATCCCGAATTCGTCACATCATTTATAATGTATCATTGATCGTTCATTCACCATCTAGCCCCGATAGGAATGGTTACCCCGCAGCTTGGGTTGGAGGGTGGGTGGGTTTTAGGTGTGGGAAGACCCTTCGGCTTCGCTCAGGGTGACAGCGATGGCGCGAGGAGTATGAATGGATAGCGGGAAACAGCTCCTGATATCTCAAGTGGTGTTAAGTAAACTATTTCCTTCTATTACCCTGTTTTCCTCGAATAAATTCAATAAGTTTGTACTAGTTTTCCAAAAATAATTACAATGTCAGGAAATATTCTGATCATCGATGATGAGATCAAACTCCTTAAATTACTAGGAATGATCCTTTCCCAAGAAAATTTTAATGTAAAAGAAGCTTCTACGGCACGTTCGGCAATGACGATGCTGGAGCAATATGAATTTGATGTTGTTCTGAGCGATGTTCGTCTGCCTGATGCTTTTGGGGTAGAGCTGGTAAAAGCTATCAAAACTAAATATCCACAGCTTGAAATTATCCTGATGACGGCATTCGGGAATATTACGGATGCTGTACAGGCTATGAAGAATGGCGCTTATGATTATCTGGTGAAAGGAGATGATAATGAGAAAATAATCCCATTGGTGTATAAGGCTCTTGATAAGGTAAAAGACAATAAATCGAGGGTTGTTCAGCAGACTGTGACGAAAGGGTTTAATCAGATAATAGGTAAATCACCACTTATTTTGCAGGCTAAGAAGTTGGCTGAGAAAGTTGCTTTAACGGATGCTGCTGTTCTTCTTACAGGGGAAACCGGAACGGGTAAGGAAGTTTTTGCGAGTGCCATTCACGAAGGAAGTGACAGGAAGAAAAACAGTTTTGTAGCGATCAATTGTTCAGCATTCAGTAAAGAAATTCTGGAAAGCGAGCTTTTTGGTCATAAACAAGGTGCTTTTACTGGAGCTTTGAAAGATAAGAAAGGATTGATTGAAGAAGCTAACGGAGGAACTCTGTTTTTGGATGAAATCGGTGAGATGCCAATAGAACTTCAGGCAAAATTGCTCAGAGTTTTAGAAACCAGGGAATTTATCAAAATGGGTGAAACCAAAGTTTCCAAATCTGACTTCAGGTTAATTGCTGCTACCAACAGAGACCTGATAGATGAAATAAAGCAGGGAAATTTCAGAGAAGACCTTTATTTCAGGCTGAATGTCTTTGAGATCATGCTTCCGCCATTAAGAGAACGAAAAGAAGACCTGAAAGCTATTGCCAAGCATTTTATAGAATTTTTTTCTCATAAACTTCATCTGACAGGAGTTCAGGTAAATCCTGATTACTATAAAGTACTGGAACGAAACGACTGGAAAGGAAATATCCGTGAACTGAGAAATGCCGTGGAACGCAGCTTGATTTTGATGGATAACAATATCCTTGACGCAGAAAGTCTTCCCCATTATTCGGAAAAAGCTGTTCCTGAAAGTGATTCTTTAAGTATCAGATCACTGGAAAAAATTCACATACAGAAGGTTCTACAGTATACAAAAGGTAACAAGGCAGAAGCTGCCCGTTTACTGGAAATCGGTATTGCCACATTGTACCGTAAACTTGAAGAATACGGATTAAAATAAACCTTTTATCATTTTAATAAAGAGCCTATCATTTTGATAGGCTTTTCTGTTTTTATATAGTTTAGTATTTAGTTTTAATATATTGTTATTCAATTGTTTGGGTGTTTGTTTTTCAGAATGGACTTTCTTTTGGCATATAGTCTTCGAATAAAATATTTAAAAATGACAATTTCAAGAAAAACGTTTAAAAAACGGGAGCACTCTACTTTTAGTCTGCTGATTGTATCGTACGCATTGTTGACCCTTTTAACCCTAATGATTAAAATATGATGCTCATAAGTTTAATTCTGCTTTTTGCAGTATTGTTTTGGCTTTTGTATAAATCAGTTGAATTTTTTGATAGAATATAAATTATGTGGAGTTTATTTTTCCTCTCAATACTTGCCTTTGTGTATATCTTTTATGTTTTAATGAAACCTGAAAAATTTTAATTAGTCATGAATACAGAGATTTTAGGCATTATAGCAATGTTTGCTATCACATTAGTTATCGGAATATTTTTAGGGAAATATATAGCTAATGTCTACGGATACAAAAAGACTTTTCTGGATCCGGTTTTTGAACCCATTGAAAAGTTAATTTATAAAGTTTCGGGAATTAATCCTGCCCGCCAGATGAACTGGAAACAGAATATGTATGCCATGCTGGCGATCAATCTGGTTTGGTTCATCATAGGTTTCCTTCTTTTGCTGAATCAGGCATGGCTTCCTTTGAACCCTGATGGGAATCCAAATATGTCACCCGATCTGGCTTTTAATACTACCATTTCATTCTTAGTGAACTGTAATTTACAGCATTATTCAGGAGAAACAGGAGTAAGTTATCTGAGCCAGCTTTATCTGATGTTTTTACAGTTTGTCACTGCTGCAACGGGAATGGCGGCAATGGCTGTCCTTTTCAAGGCTTTTAAAGAAAAAACAAGTACCGAACTTGGGAACTTCTACGATTATTTCACCAAATCAATGGTCAGGATCCTGGTTCCGATAAGTGTAATTGTTGCTTTAGTACTTTCTATTAACGGAAGTCCGATGACATTCGAAGGAAAAGATCACATTATAACACTGGAAGGTCAGAAAGCTGATGTTTCCAGAGGGCCTGTATCTGCATTTGTTGCGATCAAACATTTGGGAACTAACGGAGGTGGATTTTTCGGAGCCAACTCTGCGCACCCGCTTGAAAATCCCAATTATATGACCAATATGACAGAGATGATCGCTCAGATGATCATTCCGTTTGCATTGGTATTTGCACTGGGTTTTTATCTGAATAAAAGAAAACTTTCATGGGTGATTTTTACGGTAATGACGGTCGGTTTTCTGGCACTTACCATTCCGAATATTGTGAATGAAACAGGAGGAAATCCTTTGATCACAAAAATGGGAACAGATAACAGCCTGGGAGCTATGGAAGGTAAAGAAATCCGTTTCGGAAGTGCAGCGTCCGGCTACTGGAGTATTGCAACCACAGTTATTTCAACAGGATCTGTGAACTCAATGCATGACAGTACAATGCCGCTTTCGGGAATGAATGAATTGCTTGCGATGATGATCAACTGCTTCTACGGAGGTTGTGGAGTCGGAATTCTGAACTATTTTATCTTTATCATTCTGGCCGTGTTTATCAGTGGTCTGATGGTTGGACGAACTCCGGAATTTATGGGTAAAAAGATTGAAGCAAAGGAAATGAAAATTGCTATGATCGTCGCTTTATTCCATCCTTTCCTGATTCTTGCAGGAACCGCTTTAACGGCTTATCTACCGGAATTTGGAGCAAAAACATTGAATAATCCCGGCTTCCATGGTTTCAGTGAAATGCTGTATGAGTTTACTTCTTCCGCAGCGAATAACGGATCCGGATTTGAAGGGTTGGGAGACAATACACCCTGGTGGAATATCTCAACGGGAATTGTACTGTTACTCTCAAGATTTATCCCGATCATAGGACCGGTAGCCATTGCAGGTCTGTTGGCACAGAAGAAATATATCCCTGAAAGTTCAGGAACATTGAAAACAGATACGGCAACTTTCGGATTCATGACTCTGGCAGTGATTTTACTGATTGCAGCGTTGTCTTTCTTCCCTGCATTGACTTTAGGCCCTATTGCAGAGCAGATTCAATATTTCTCAAAATAAATTTGAACATTAAAAATTAAAATCAATATTCAACCATTAAGGAAGCTGAAAAGTGTAAGGAAACTAATCTGACACTTACGAAACGTTCACTTAATATTATCCATATCTATCCTTATTATCCGGCAGACCTTGATGGTTACTATTGATTTACAATGATATAAATTCTTTCAAAAAAATGAAAAATCAGTCACAAACATTGTTTCAAAGAGATTTGGTCAACGAAGCGATAAAACAGTCCTTCGTAAAGCTGAATCCGAAAATTATGTTTAAAAATCCGGTAATGTTCCTGGTAGAAATCGGAACCATCGTCATGTTTATCGTAAGCATGTTCAGCCTTACCGGTGATAAAACCCAGGGAAGCTTTTCCTACAACTTTTTAGTATTTATAATTTTATTTTTCACCGTTTTGTTTGCCAATTTTGCAGAAGCTATTGCAGAGGCAAGGGGAAAAGCGCAGGCTGATACCCTTAGAAAAACAAGGGAAGAAACTCCGGCCAAACTGGTACTTGATAACAAGCCGGGATTTCAGGTAGAAACAAGGCTGAAGATGTCTGCTGAAATGACCTTAGGTGATATTTTCCTTTGTGAAGCCGGAGATCAGATTCCGATGGATGGTGAGATTATTGAAGGTCTTGCTACCATTGATGAGTCTGCTATTACCGGAGAAAGTGCACCTGTCATCCGTGAAGCGGGTGGAGACAAAAGTTCTGTAACAGGAGGTACAAAAGTATTGTCAGACAGAATTAAAGTAAGAGTAACCACAAAACCCGGAGAATCCTTCTTAGATAAAATGATTGCTCTTGTAGAAGGAGCGTCAAGACAGAAAACACCCAACGAAATCGCATTAACCATACTTTTAGCAGGATTCACGCTTACGTTTATTATTGTTACCCTCACTTTAAAACCTTTTGCAGATTATGCGCAGACTCCGATTACCATAGCGGCATTTATATCTCTTTTCGTTTGTCTTATTCCGACAACCATCGGAGGTCTGCTTTCTGCAATCGGGATAGCGGGGATGGACAGAGCGCTGAGAGCGAATGTGATTACTAAAAGTGGAAAAGCAGTGGAAACAGCAGGAGATATTGATGTATTGCTTTTGGATAAAACCGGAACAATTACCATCGGAAACAGAAAAGCAACTCAATTTCACCCCGCCAATGGAATTCAGCTTGAAGAATTTATTAAAGCTTCTGCATTAAGTTCCGTAGCGGATGAAACACCGGAAGGGAAATCTATTATTGAACTAAGTGCTTTAAAACCTGAAGATTTATTAGTTGCTAATCCCACTTATATTGATTTTACCGCAGAAACAAGAACTTCCGGAATTGATTTTGAAGAAACAAGAATCCGTAAAGGAGCTTACGATACAATAAAAAAACTGACTGAAAAAGCCGGGAATATCTTCCCGCAGGAAACCCAGGATGCGGTAACTAAAATTTCTGAAAACGGAGGAACTCCTTTAGTAGTAGCCGTTAATGAAAAAGTTTGGGGCGTGATCGAACTTCAGGATATCATCAAAACCGGAATTCAGGAACGTTTCCAGAGACTGAGAAAAATGGGAGTGAAAACGGTAATGGTAACAGGAGATAATCCTCTGACTGCAAAATTCATTGCTGAAAAAGCAGGGGTAGACGACTTTATTGCCGAAGCTAAACCTGAAGACAAAATGAATTACATCAAAAAGGAACAGCAGGAAGGTAAGCTGGTAGCGATGATGGGAGACGGAACCAATGATGCTCCGGCACTAGCCCAGGCAGATGTAGGTGTTGCGATGAACAGCGGAACGCAGGCTGCTAAAGAAGCCGGCAACATGGTAGACCTTGACAACGACCCTACAAAGCTGATCGAAATTGTAGAAATCGGTAAACAGCTATTGATGACCAGAGGAACGTTGACCACTTTCAGTATTGCAAACGACGTAGCAAAGTATTTTGCCATTATTCCGGCACTCTTTATCACTTTTATTCCTTCTCTTCAGAAGCTGAACATTATGAATCTTCACAGTCCTGAAACAGCCATATTATCAGCAGTAATTTTCAATGCGGTGATTATTCCGTTCCTGATTCCGCTGGCGTTGAAAGGAGTTGCTTACAAGCCCATCGGTGCAAGTGCATTATTAAGAAGAAACCTTTTGATCTATGGGTTAGGCGGAGTAATCGTTCCGTTCATCGGAATCAAAATCATTGATCTGGTAATCAGTTTATTCTATTAAAATTAAAAAAATGAAAAATCATATTGTTTCAGCATTCAGATTAACTCTTGTCATGTTGCTAGTTACTGGTATTTATCTGGCAGTGGTTTATGGAGGTTCTAAAATACTTCCTAACAAAGGAAACGGAGAAATTGTTTACAATAAAGGGCAGAAGTTTTATGCCAATATCGGGCAGGAATTTAAGTCTGAAAAATATTTCCACGGTCGTCCATCCTCTGTCGATTATAACGCAGCGGGAAGTGGAGGAAGCAACAAAGGTCCAAGCAATAAAGAATATCTGGAAATTGTACAGAAAAGAATTGATACTTTAAAAATGGACAATCCTGAAATGGGTAATGCTAAAGTTCCTGTAGAATTGGTAACCGCCAGCGGAAGCGGACTGGATCCGGATATTTCTCAAGAAGGGGCTTTATACCAGGCAAAAAGAATTGCAAAAGTGAGAAGTATTTCAGAGGAACAGATCAAAAGCTTAATTAATAATCAGACTGAAAAGCCTTTCTTAGGACTTTTCGGACCGTCAAAAGTAAATGTTCTGAAGCTTAATATTGCTTTAGATCAATTAAAATAATTCAAATCATACAATGATAAAAAGAAGAATTGAAGCCATTAAGATGATTGAAGGAGCTACACAAAAAAATCTACGATTTTAAAATATTTCTCATTTATAATTCGCTGGTAAATCCTTATCTTTTCTTAATAGCTAAATTCTTCTTATACTCTTAAATAATATAAAAATAACGTGAAAAAATATTTAGTTATAGGAGCCGTATTGGGAATGTTTTTCTCAAAAGCCCAATCATCAGATTCATTAAAAACAAGTAATAAAGTGACCTTTTCCGCTTATGCAGAACTTTTTTATACGTATGATTTTAATGAGCCTGGTAATCATATTCGTCAAAACTTTTTGTATTCCTATAATAGGCACAATGAAATGAACCTTAACCTGGGATTGGTTAAAGCCAATTACCAGAGTGAAAATATCCGTGCCAACGTTGCTTTAATGGCAGGAACTTATGCTCAGGATAATATGGCTGCCGAACAAAATGCACTACGTTATGTAAACGAAGCCAATGTAGGAATCAGAATATCAAAAAATAAAAACTTATGGATTGATGCAGGGATCATGCCTTCCCATATCGGTTGGGAAAGTGCCATAGGAAAAGACAATGTTAATCTGACAAGAAGTCTGGCTGCTGAAAACTCACCTTATTTCGAAACTGGAGCCAAAATTTCTTATACCTCAGATAATGGGAAATGGTTTTTAAGCGGACTGGTATTGAACGGATGGCAACGTATTGCCAAACCTGAGGGAAACCAGAGTATTTCTTTTGGTCACCAGGTAACCTATAAACCAACTGATAAAATTACTTTGAACAGCAGCTCATTCATAGGAAATGATAAAGCAAAAGAAGATAAAAGAATGCGTTACTTCCATGATTTGTACGGAAGCTTTCAGCTGACAGATCAGTTTTCGGCTGTATTGGGATTTGATATAGGTGCTGAGCAGAAATCAAAAGGAAGCGAGCAGTATAATATCTGGTATAGCCCAAATGTTCAGATGAAATATCAATTGGACAATAAATGGGCATTAGCGGGAAGACTGGAATATTATAATGATAAAAACGGCGTGATTATCAGTACAGAAACTCCCAATGGATTTCAGACCTTCGGATATTCTCTCAATGTAGACTATGCCATATTCAAAAATGTAGTTTTCCGCACAGAAGCGAGAGGTTTTACTTCAAAAGACGCCATTTTTGCTAAAAATGATGAATTTAAAAAAGGAAATTTCTTTATAACGTCAAGCTTAGCAGTCTGGTTTTAAAATCGGTTTAGCCACAGAAAATAGTGCTTAAAGTAAAATTAAAAAGAATAAAATCAATGTCATCAGCAAAAGATTTTTTAGAACTGATTCAAAAATCCCGTAAAGGAAAATTCAAAATTTATATAGGGATGAGTGCAGGTGTAGGAAAGACCTTCCGTATGCTCCAGGAAGCGCATTCCCTTTTGCGAAATGACATTGATGTAAAGATTGGCTATATTGAAACGCATGGCCGTGAAGAAACTGAAGCTCTTGTAGAAGGAATTCCTCAAATTGAAAGGAAATCAGTTTTTTATAAAGGAAAAAACCTTGAGGAGATGGATCTTCAGGCCATTATCAATGAACATCCTGAAGTCGTGTTAGTAGACGAGCTGGCCCATACCAACGTAGAAGGTTCCAAAAATAAAAAAAGATGGCAGGATGTGCTGGAAATTCTTGATAACGGGATCAATGTCATCAGTGCCATGAATATCCAGCATATTGAAAGCCTGAATGAAGAGGTTAAGAAAATTACCGGAGTCGAAGTAACAGAGCGGGTTCCGGATAAAATACTGGCGCTAGCAGATGAAGTAGTCAATATTGACCTTACTGCTGATGAGCTGCTGACCCGTTTAAAAGAGGGAAAAATCTATAAAAAAGAAAAAATTCAGACGGCGCTTAGTAATTTCTTCCAGAGCGGACATATTCTTCAACTTCGTGAACTGGCTTTAAAAGAAGTAGCCACCCACGTGGAAAGAAAGGTAGAGACAGAGATCAAAACCGAAAATTTTAAGCCCATAAAATTCCTGGCCTGCATCAGCAGTAATGAGAAGATTGCCAAAACAATTATCCGTAAAACTGCCAGATTAGCCAGCTACTATAACAGTCCATGGACTGTTTTGTACGTTCAGAAGCCTTCTGAAAATCCGGAAAAAATTGCATTGGATAAACAACGGTATTTAATTAATAATTTTAATTTAGCACAGGAATTAGGTGCCAAAGTAGTCCGCATCAAAGAAAGCAGTGTCCACAACGGGATTCTGGAATATGTGATTGCTCATAACATCACGACGGTCTGTATTGGAAAACCTCACGCCAGTTTCTGGCAGCGAATGTTGGGATACAGCTGGATCTATACCCTTATGAACAGGCTGAATGAAAGACAGATAGATATTATTATTTTATCTTAAAAGTAATGAAACTTAAAACGAAACTTACCTTAGGCGTGGGCCTTTTATTTCTACTGATCGTTCTGCTTTCAGTGATAGGTTCTGTATACATCAATAAATTAAAATCTGATACTGAAAAGATCCTTACGGCCAATTATAACAGTCTGGAGTTTTCCAAAAATATGCTTTTGGCGTTGGATAATATTAGTACAGACAGTACCGTTGCCATAGCAGATTTTCGAAAAAATAATAAGCTTCAGGAAAAGAACCTTACAGAATTTGGAGAAAAAGAAGCCACTCAGAATCTGAATCTGCATTTCAACAGCTACCTTAAAGCTCCCGATATCAATAAAGAAAAGCTTATCCGTGAAGATCTTTCGAAGATCATGTCTTTGAATATGAAAGGGATAGAACGAAAAAGTGATATTGCGATTATTACAGCAGAAAATGCCACTTTTTGGATCGTAAGTTTAGGTACTGTATGCTTTCTGATTGCTTTTATCCTGCTTTTCAATTTGCCGCAAACCATTGCAGAGCCTATCAATCAACTGACCTTCAGTATTAAACAGATTGCCGATAAAAACTATAGCGAGAGGGTTCATTTTAAAGGAAGTGAAGAATTCAACAGCCTGGCAGACTCCTTCAACAGTATGGCGGAAAAGCTTCAGGAATACGAAAGCAGCACGCTTTCCAAGCAGCTGATGGATAAAAAACGGATCGAAACGTTGGTCAATAATATGCATGATGCGGTAATTGGTCTGGATGAGAATCATTTTATCTACATGATCAATGATGAAGCTTTAAAGATCACCAATCTCCATAAAGAAGATATTATTGGAAAAACAGCTCATGAAGTAGCTATTAACAATGATCTGATGCGTGAACTGCTGAAAAATATCGACCATCCGGTAAAAGATCCGATTAAAATTGTCCGTGATAATAAGGAAAACTATTTTGAACAGGATATTATTCCCATCAATATTGTAAAAACAGGAGAAAAGGAGAAAAAAAATATAGGAAAGGTAATATTGTTGAGAAATATTACCCCTTTTAAAGAGCTTGATTTTGCCAAAACCAATTTCATTGCAACCATTTCCCATGAACTTAAAACTCCGATTTCAGCTATCAAAATGGGTGTTCAGCTTCTTGGAAACCAAAAGTTCGGAGAACTGAATGAGCAACAGCAGGAATTATTGAAAAGCATCAATGAAGACGGACAGCGATTATTGGATATCACTGGAGAATTGCTTAATCTGTCGCAGGTAGAATCCGGAAATATCAGACTGACTATTGGGAAATGTTCTCCTAAAGAAATTGTACAGACTGCTGTAAAGAATGTTGAGAAGCTTGCCGAGCAGAAAAATATTTCCATCAGTACAGAATATCTTCTGGAAGATAACGATGCTGTGACTGCTGATTTTGACAAAACCGTCTGGGTAATGAATAATTTTTTGACCAATGCGGTAAAGCACTCTTTTCAGGATGAAAGAATCCAGATTGTAGTAGAAAAACTGGATTCATTTATTCAGTTCAGTATTATTGATACCGGAAGCGGAATTGATGAAAAATACCACCGCCAGATCTTTGACCGCTATTTCCAGGTTCCCGGAGAACATCAGAACGGGACGGGGCTGGGCTTAGCAATCTCCAAGAATTTCATTGAAAAACAACATGGAGAAATAGGAGTGAAGAGTTCTCTGAATAATGGAAGTACGTTTTATTTCAGACTGCCGGTTTCATAAGGATTATTTTATATTTGCGATAAAAATAGAAATGAGAAAAACGTTAGGACTCCTATTATTCTCAGTTGTACTGAGTATTCAGATCTCTGCTCAGACCTTTACAGTAGAACAGCTTAAAGGATTCAATAAACTGACAATGGAGGAGTTTAAAAAGGAAATGAAACAGCTTCAGTTCAAATTTTATGACAGAACAGAAGGCTTAGGTTTCCTTTTAACCGAATACGAAGCTCCAGACTATAGCTCGAAAATCGGAAAGTTTGAATACAAAGAAGAAAAATATGAAGATCGGATTGAGTTTGAGTTTAATGACAAAAAAGACTATGAGCAGTATCTTAAACTGATATTGACTGCCGGGTATAAAGAAACCGAGAAAGGAAAGATTATCACCAAAGAGCCTTACACAGATTACTACAGGAATAAGGAACATATCAGGCTGATCTTGCCTAATGCAGGAGAGAGTACTCCGTATACTATTATTGTTTTTAAGTAAAGCATCGAGTATGTTTCAAAAATATAAAAAAACCATTGAAAAAAAATCAATGGTTTTTTTGAAAATATTTTTAAATTTTACTGCTTTTCAATCAGATCCAGAAACTGCTGCTCATCCAGAATCGTAATTGTTCCGATATCCTGAGCTTTTTTCAGCTTACTTCCTGCTTTTTCACCTACTACAAGATAATTGAGGTTTTTTGAAACCGCAGAAATATTTTTCCCGCCATGCTTTTCTACCATTTCCTCAGCAGATTCTCTGGTGAATAATGACAATTTTCCGGTGAACAGGAAAGTTTTTCCTTCCAGAACATTGGATAGAACCTCATTGGTACTTTCTCCTTTTTCAAGCTGTACTCCGTAAGATTTCAATCGTTCGATCATCAATACGTTTTCAGAATTCTGGAAGAAATCAACAATACTCACTGCAATTTTAGTTCCGATGTCTTCTACCTGACAAAGCTCTTCTACCGTAGCATTCTTTAATTCTTCAATCGTCGGGAAGTTTTTTACCAGTTTCTTGGCAACCGTTTCTCCCACATGTTTGATCCCGATTCCGTATAATACTTTCTCAAAAGGAATCTCTTTGGATTTTTCAATTCCTGTGATGATATTCTGGGCAGATTTTTCAGCCATTCTTTCCAACGGAAGGAGCTGTTCTTTTGTTAAAGTATAGAAGTCAGCAGGATTTTCAATCAGTCTTTCTCTGTACAGCTGTTCAATAGTTTCACTTCCAAGATTATCAATATTCAAAGCTTTTCTGGAAACATAATGAATCATTCTTCCTACAACCTGTGGAGGGCAGTGAAGCTCGTTCGGGCAGAAATGGATGGCCTGATCTTCAATTTTTACCAGCTCGGTACCACATTCAGGACAATGTTTGATATATTCAATTTCTCTGCTTTCTTCCGTTCTTTTATCTGTGTTTACCCCTACGATTTTAGGAATAATTTCACCTCCTTTTTCTACGTACACGAAATCATGTTCATGAAGATCCAGCTTTTTGATGATATCTTCATTGTGCAGAGAAGCTCTTTTCACAATGGTTCCGGCCAATAAAACTGGTTTAAGGTTGGCAACAGGAGTAATAGCACCCGTTCTTCCCACCTGATAAGAGACACTCTGAAGTTCTGTCTCTACTTTTTCTGCTTTAAATTTATAAGCCATAGCCCAACGCGGAGATTTGGCCGTATAGCCAAGCTGTCTTTGTTGTTGTAATGAGTTGACTTTTAAAACAATACCATCAATTTCAAATGGCAGATTATGACGTTCTGTGTCCCAGAACGTGATAAACTCCTGTACCTCAGCCATTGTTTTACATAATTTGGCCTGCTGAGACGTTTTAAATCCCCAGCTCTGCGCCTTTTGAAGCAGTTCCCAATGGGTTTCCGCAGGAACTTCATCAGAAATAAACTGGTATAATACGGAAGAAAGTCCACGCTTTCTTACCTCAGCACTGTCTTGCATTTTCAGACTTCCGCTGGCCGTATTTCTTGGATTCATGAAGGGATCAAGGCCTTCTTCCTCACGAAGTTTATTGATTTTGTCAAAGTTTTTTCTGGTCAGATAAATTTCACCACGCATAAAAAAATGAGCAGGGAAATCACCTTTTAAAGTCAGAGGAATATCTGAAATGGTACGTACATTCGGGGTAATCTCATCACCCTGGAAACCGTCACCACGGGTAACTGCCTGTGACAATTTTCCGTTTTCATAAAGGATAGAAATGGATGCACCGTCATACTTCAGCTCAGCAACAAACTCTACAGGATCTTCAATGGTTTTGATGATTCGTTTCTCCCAGTCTTCCAGATCATCAAAATCATAGGAATTGTCCAGGGAATACATTCTGAATTTATGCTGAATTGTGGGGAAAACTTTGGTAACACCACCACCCACACGTACAGTGGGAGAATTTTCATCATAAAACTCTGGGTACCTGGCTTCCAGATCCTGTAGCTCCTCCAGAAGCATGTCAAATTCATAATCTGTAATGGTAGGGGTATCCAGTTGGTAGTAGTTTTCGTTATGCTGGTGAAGCTCTTTGCGGAGCTGTTCTATCTTTTGTTGAATGTTTTCAGACATTGCTTTTCTATCTTTTGAGCAAAAATAACTAAAGTAATTGCATTTAAAAAATAACAGAATAAAATAGTACAGGAAAATTAAAAATGCTTAATATGTCTTAACCTACTGGTTTTACAGAAAATAAAACACGTGTTTAAAGTAATTTAACATAAAGTTCTGATTTAATTAAAAGAATGTTAAAACTTTCTTAAACACCCCGCTCTTAAAGTCAAAATACCTTTGCACATCTGATTGAAAGAAACCTCATAATGATCTATCATCGTGAAAATCAAAGAGGTTTCCGGGCTAACATCAAAAAATTAATAATATAGATCTTCGGAAGAAATGAAAAAAGTAAAGATTGTACTGGGATTATTGTTTTTAGGGCTTGGGACAATGGCTTATGCACAGACCACGCAGGCTTCTATTGTAGGGAAAGTTACCGGACCGGGAAGTACGGCTCAGGAAAAAGTGAAAGTAACGATCGTGAATGAGTCTACAGGATTCAGAACGGAAACGGAAACCAACTCAAAAGGGGAATATATTTTTAAAGAAATTCCTCTTGGAGGGCCTTATACGGTTATTGTCAATGATGATAAAAAAGAAGGCTATAATGTCAACTTTGGAGATCAGGTGACCGTGAATATGGATCTGGGGAACGAAAAGACTATTGAGGAAGTAAAAATTACAGGAAACCTTAAAAACAAGATCGGAAACCTGGGAGCAGCTACCGCAATTTCTGCGAAAAACATCAGCATGCTTCCGGTGAACGGACGAAACTTCACCAATCTTACGGAACTGTCTCCGTTAAGCGGAAAAGGAGGAAACCTTTCCGGTCAGCTTGGATCTTCCACCAACTTTACGATTGATGGGATGACCGCAAAAAATCCTACTTCTGCAGGATCAACAACGAGCCGAAGCGGTGCACCATTCTCCATTTCCATTGAAGCGGTACGTGAATTCAAAATCACTACCAACCAATATGATGTTACATTGGGAAGAAGTGGAGGAGGAACAGTAAGTGCTGTTACCAAATCAGGAACCAATAAGTTTTCCGGAAGTGCCTGGGAATATTTAAGAACAAACTGGCTTTCCAGCCCTTATGATATCAGAGGAAACAAAAGAAATAATGATTTCTCCACTTCTCAGTTCGGATTTTCATTAGGCGGTCCGATCATTAAAAATAAACTGCACTTCTTCGTAGCATGGGATCATCAGTTGGATTCAAGACCTTTAGTGATTGCTGATATCAAATCTCCGGATGATGAGAAGAGATTCAACACAACTACGCAGACGCTTAATCAGTTCCTGGATATTGCAAGAGCTAAATATGGAGTAGGAAGCAGCCCGCAATTCGGAACTTTTGATAAAGTGAGAAACTCTGATGCCGGTTTCTTACGTCTAGACTGGCAGATTAATGAAAAGCATTTATTAACGCTTAGAAATAACTTTACTTACGATCTTAACAAAAACGGATTAGGTGATAATACCAATATCAATTTTTTTGAGTCGTACGGAAATGACAAAAATCTTGATAACAGTTTATTATTGACCTTAAGATCAAATCTGAGACCTAACTTAACCAACGAATTAAAGGCGCAGTATCTTTATACTTTCCAGGACAGTTACCAGAACAATCAATTAGGAAAACCTGTACCAAGAGCTATTGTTGAAGGAGTTTCTTCCAGTGCGGGATCTACGAATATTCAGATCGGAGGGCATCGCTTTGCTCAGGAAAGCTTCAGAAATAATGTGTTCCAGATTGTAGATAACCTATACTATAATACAGATAAGGTAAAATATACGTTTGGGGCTGACCTTATGTATACAACAGCAAAATCGGTATACGGAAGTGAGGTGAACGGAAGATTCCATTTCCAGGGAATGAGCAATTTTGAGACCATGACACCTTACAGATTTTATAGAGAGGTTCCTTTGGTGGCCGATCCGTCTGTCAGATCAAATATCTGGAACATCGGTCTTTATGGGCAATTCCAGACCAAAGTAGCTAAGGGACTTGATTTAATGGCTGGTTTGAGATTAGATTACGGTGGTTACCCGAAAGCGGAATTCAACCAGAAACTGTTTGATGAAATGGGAATCAGAACCGATAATCAGATCAAATCATTTGTGATCCAGCCAAGATTCCAGTTTGACTGGAACATCAATGAAGGAAATAAAGACTTCCTGAAGTTCGGTGCCGGAATTTTCTCTTCCGACATCAACAATTATATGATCATCAATAACCTTGTATTTGATGGAAAACATCTGGCTACTGTGGATGTAACGGGTAAAGATGTTCCGTTCCCGGATTTCAACAGCTATAGAGATGATTACAATACGGTTCCGTCCCTTTCTCAGAAGCAGATTCCAACGATCAACTACACCGGTAAGGATGCAAAGATCCCGATCGTTTATAAAGCCAATATTTCTTATACCCACTTCTTCAATGAAAGGTTCAGAGCAGGAATTGCAGGATATATGGCTTTAGGTAGAAACAATTACTATTATTACGACAGAAACATGGTGGCCAATCCTTTCTTTACACTGGCTAACGAAGGTGGTAGAGGTGTATTTATTCCTACAGGGGCTATTACCAATAATGCTAATAACAGTGTAAGTTTCGACTGGAAACAGGGAAGAATCAATAATAATTTCGGAAGAGTACTGGAATTGGTGAGCGATGGTAAAGTAAACCAGTTCTCATTCGTAATCGATACAAGTTACCGTTACTGGAAAGATGGAGAAATCACCGCAAGTTATACATGGTCTGATATTAAAGACAATACTTCTTACAACGGAAATGTAGCCAACTCTGCAACATTGTCTACGATGATTCAGAGTGATCCTAGAGATTTAAGAATGACCTATTCTGACAACCAGTTCAGAAATAAAGTTGTGATCTATGGAAACTCTCCTACCATTGCAGGCTTCACACTGGGAATCAGGTATTCAGGAATTGGAGGAACCCGTTTCTCTGCAACAACAGGAGGAAATATCAACGGAGACTTCGTAGATTCCAACGACCTTGCTTTTATCTTCCCGAATCTTACCCAATCTATTTTGGATGATCCACAGGTAGGGCAGGCTCTGAAAGATTATATCACTGAATACAACGGAAAAATTGCAGAACGTAATGGTGGTAAAAATGGTTTCTATGGAGTCTGGGACGTTCGTGTAGCGAAAAAAATTAAATTCGATAAAGTGGGAGCTTTCGAACTTTCCGTAGATATTTTCAATGTTGCCAACCTTCTGAACAAAGAATGGGGGGTAAACAAATCATATGGAAATACTTCTCTGTATAAAGTGACGAAGTTTAATAAAGACACGATGCAGTACGAATACACCAAAAACGTAAGTGGAGGCGGTTTGGTTCCTCTGACAGGAAATCCTTACCAGATCCAGATCGGTGCGAAATACAGTTTCTAACTTTTACCTTTCTTAACCACTGAAGACATAAAAGAAATTGAGCCGGCTATGGTAAATCTCACTTAGCTTTAATCAGTAAATCTTTTATGTCTTTTGGGTTTTATTTTGTAATAACTACCTTTATCAGGAAGTTTCACGACTTTATTTTAATAATTTAAAATTATATTATGAAAAATTTTATCTTAGGGTTAGCAGTTTTAAGTACAGTTATGATGAAAGCACAAACCCAGATTATTGCCCATAGAGGATATTTCCAGGCTCAGCCTCCAACAACAGAGAATTCAATTCAATCATTGGAAAATGCCCAGAAATTAAAAATATATGGGTCTGAATTTGATGTAAGAATGACAAAAGATGGTGTATTGGTGATCAATCATGATGAACACCATGGTAAAATGGAAATTTCAGAAACTCCTTTCAAAGAACTGGAAGCCTTGAAATTATCCAACGGAGAAAAATTCCCGACCTTAAAAGATTATTTAAAACAGGGAAAAAAAGACAAATCTCTGAAGCTGATCGTTGAGATCAAGCCAGCGAAAACTCCGGAAATAGAAAATGAAATCACGGAGAAAACGATCAAAATGATTAAAGATATGAAGCTGGAATCTCAAAGTGAGTTTATTTCTTTCAGCCTTAATATCTGCAAAGAGATCAAAAAACTGGCTCCGTCTTTTAAAGTACAATATCTGAACGGTGAACTGTCTCCTGAGCAGATCAAAAAAGAAGGATTGGACGGTATGGATTACCACTACAGCATCTTCCAGAAAAACCCAACATGGATTGCTGATGCAAAAGCATTAGGGTTAATTACCAATTCATGGACTGTAAATGACGTTGCTGTTTATGAAGAATTGAAAAAACAAGGAATCGGGTTCGTAACAACCAATATTCCTGATCAGTTGAAGAATAAATAGATTTAACATCTTCAGAAATATAGCAACTGAAGGACCTCCTCCGGAGGAGTGTCAAAAATCAAAGAATTTTTGACGGGGTGGTCAAACAAAATTTTTTAACCATCTCCACAAATAACCAAAAATTTATACAGTCTGCCCCTTATAAGGAAGCAGGCTGTTTTTTTTAGGAGCTGAGAACTTCTTTTTGATAATGAATGAAGAAACAGGTGATTGAATTTTTATTTTAATATTCTGTAATTCAGTGGTTTGATTGTTTTGTTTGGTATTATCTCAATGCAAGACAATAAAGGTACATAAATACAGTATGGAAACCATATTAAAAATACTTAATTGCTTAAGTGTTTGTTTATTAGTTGTTTAAATAGTGTTGTTAAGACTGGATTAACATATGGTTTAATAAATTTTTAAGAAACGTTAAAACTATGTTAAGATCATCTTGGTAATGTCGTTCTAATTTTGCGCAAACAAAAAGGAAATGCGTAAAGAGACACAAAAACTGTTGGTTTTGTCGCTGTTAGGATTGGTCAGCGTTAATCTGGCAGCTCAGCAGAAAGCTAAAAAGGACACCATTAAAGGAATTGATGAAGTAGTTGTAACTGCTTTGGGAATCAAGAGGCACGACAGAGCTTTAGGGTATGTTGCCGAAAAAGTAGATGCCAAAACATTTGAAGAAACCCAGAACAACAACTGGGCGCAATCCATGGAAGGAAAGGTGGCAGGCCTTAAAATCCAGACCGCCGGAGCAGGACCGTTGGGAACTTCCAGAATTACTTTGAGAGGGGAAAAATCCATTATGATGGATCACAACTATGCTCTTATTGTAGTGGATGGAGTGCCATTAGGGAATTCTACCACAGGTTCTGGTACAGCAGCCTATGGAGCAGGTTCCGGCGGCGATGTTCCCATCGATCTTGGAAATGGATTGAACAGCATCAATCCGGATGATATTGAATCCGTAACGGTATTGAAAGGAGCTTCTGCAGCCGCATTATACGGATCACGCGCTGCCAATGGAGCCTTAATGATCACTACAAAATCCGGCAAAACTAAAAACGGAAAACTGAGAGTCACTTTTAACTCTTCCTCAAGCTTTGATTCCGTATTGAAATGGCCGGACTGGCAATACGAATACGGGCAGGGAACACTGGCCACCAATACAGCAGGAAACTTTTACTATTCTTATGGCCTTTCTCCTGATGGACCAAGTACCGGAGGAACCAGTAGTGCATTTGGTCCTAAATTCGCCGGACAATATTATTTCCAATACGATCCTAACGTAATGGGGCAGAGCAAGGAAAGACAATTGTGGAGACCTTATGAAAATAATATTAAAGGTTTCTGGAGAACAGGTTCTACTTACTCGAACAGTATCTCGGTAGAAAGCTCCAACGAGAAAACCAGCTTCAGATCTTCACTTACTTACCTTAATAACGAGTGGATGATGCCGAATACAGGTTTTGACAGGTTCAATTTTGCCTTATCTTTTGCCCATCAGCTTACCCAAAAATTAAAAATATCAACAAAATTTGCTTATAACACTACTACCAGTGACAACCTTCCTGCGACGGGATACAACAATCAGTCGATTTCCTATTTCATGATCTTCCAGAATCCCAATGTGGATCTGGAGTGGTATAAGCCGATCTGGAAGCCGGGGCAGGAACAAATTGACCAAATCCATCCGTTTAGCTCCTATATTGACAATCCATATATGATTGCTTATGAAATGTTGAATGGAGTCAGAAAGAAGACGATTACAGGAAATATCACAGCAGATTATCAGTTTAATAAAAATTTCAGTATAATGCTGAGGTCAGGGATTGAAATCCTGAACGAAAAAAGAACGACCAAAAGACCGTGGAGCTCTGCCAATTACCTGAAAGGCTTCTACAGAGAACAGTTTATCAAAAACCAGGAATATAATAACGACCTTTTATTTTCTTATAAGGCAGACTGGAATAAATTCAGTATTTCAGCTTCAGCAGGAGGAAGTATCCGCTATAATGAATATCTACTGAATGATTATCAGGCCATCGGACTGAAAACAGCAGGAGAATACAGCCTTACCAATGCACTTTCTATTCCGGTTAAATATCCGGCACCAAGAGATAAACATGTAGACAGTGTTTACGGTTTGCTTACCCTTGGATATGACAATAAAGTATTTGTGGACGTTACCGGAAGAAACGACTGGAGCTCTACGCTTCCGAAGCAAAACAGATCATTCTTTTATCCTTCGGTGAGTACCAGTTTCATTTTATCAGATATTTTTAATCTGAAAAGCAATAATCTGAACTTGTGGAAACTGAGAGCTTCATGGGCAAAAGTAGGGATTGACAGTGATCCTTATCTTTTGGACAATTATTATACAGCAAGCAACATTACAGGAAGTGTAGTAGCACCTACCACTTTTAATAATCCTACCCTTAAACCTGAGAAAAATACCAATATAGAAGCCGGTATGGATTTCAGCCTTTTCAAAAACAGATTGAACCTGAATCTTACTGCCTACCAGAATTTCAGTGAAAACCAGATCATCCCTGTATCGTTACCCACCGAAGCTGGATATTCCAAAAGGATCATTAATGCGGGAAAAATCCGAAACAGAGGTTTGGAACTTTCTGCCGATATCTTAGCTGTAAAAGGCAAAGATTTCTCATGGAAAGTAGGTGGAAACTGGTCTACCAACGAAAACAGGGTAATGACCCTTCCTGAAGGCTTTGATGGCATTGTTTCCAACGTAGGAGATGTAGTATTCTATAAAATGGAAGTAGGAGGTTCGCTGGGAGATATGTATGGATTTAAATTATTAAGAAACCCGGAAGGAAAAGTAATTTACGGAGACAACGGGCTTCCTGCGAGACCCGCAGATATTGAAAAAGTTGGAAATGCATTCCCTAAATGGAGGGCCGGTCTTCAGAATGATTTCAAAATCAAAAACTTTACGATCAGTTTCTCATTTGACGGTCAGTATGGTGGTATTGCATATTCTCAGTCACATCATAAAATGTCTGAACAAGGTAAGCTGAAATCGACCCTTCCGGGAAGAGACAACCCTGGCGGAATGATTGTAGGAGACGGAGTAGTTCAGAACCCTGATGGCTCCTTCAGTCCCAACACAAAAGGAGTACTGGTATCTTCTTATTACGGAGATTATTACAGGAGAGCCAATGTGGAGACCAATAGCTTCAGTACAGATTTTATTAAACTCAGAGATGCAAGAATTGCTTATTCCTTCCCGAAAGAAACCATAAAATCTATAGGTCTGGATGATCTTACCATTGCCATTTTCGGAAAGAACTTATGGATGTGGACCAAGTTCCCGATGTTTGACCCTGAAGTGGCTACACTGGACAATGCAACCATCACTCCGGGAGTGGAAATGGGACAGCTTCCGACAGCAAGAACAGTTGGTTTTCAGTTAAATCTTAAATTCTAAAATTTTAAAAATGAAAAAAATAATCATACATCTGACATTGGCAGTTTCTGTTTTCATGCTTCAATCCTGTGACAGAACCTTTGATGAAATGAATACAGATACCAGTAAAGTTAAAGACCCTTCAGTTGGCAGCCTTCTCGCTCCGATACAGTATGAAATGGGAAGTTATGGCTATAACAGGGCAGATGATTTTACATTTGATATCATGCAGATCGCTTTAGACTTTCCCAACGAAGGAAATTCCTACAGCAGATATTATATGGATGAAAAAAGTGGTAACGGATACTGGAATACTTCTTACAGATGGCTTAAGCAGGTAAGCGATCTTAGAAAATATGCAACAAAAGAACAGAATAATAATTATCTGGCGATTTCAATGGTCCTGAACGCATGGATTGCCTCCAATCTTACTGATGCTTTTGGGGATATCCCTTTATCTGAAGCATTAAGAGTTGAAGAAAATATTTTAAAACCAAAATATGATAAGCAGAAAGATGTTTATATCCAGCTGTTAAATGACCTGAAAACAGCCAACTCGTTATTCAATACCAATCAGGCATTAACGGAAACAGATCTGTTTTATAGCGCCAATACAAATAGTCAGACCGGAATTTTAGGATGGAAAAAATTCTGTAACTCTCTATCATTAAGGTTACTGACCAGAATTCTAAGCCGGAACGGAGAAGTGAATGTGTATGAAAGAATTCAGGAAATTATCAATAATCCGGCACAATACCCAATTTTCCAGAATAATACAGACAGTGCAGTGCTGCCGCTTTCCGGAATATCTCCTTACTTACCGCCGATCGCCCGTCCGCAGGATTTTACAGCGTACAGGGCAGCAGGTGAATTCTTTGTGAATGCCATGAAAGATAATAATGATCCAAGACTGAGCATGTTCTTCACTAAAGCTAAAGCAACATCAGGAGAAGATCTTGGTTATAAAGGAGCTCCATCAGGATATGCGTTGGGAACATCTTTCAACTATCAGCCTTCCAACCTGAACCAGAACCTGGCGAAAGCACCTTTAAAGATTTTAATCATGACCTATTCTGAAGTACAGTTTATTCTGGCAGAATTGGTTAATAAAGGAATTATTGCAGGAAATCAGCAGACCTATTACGAAACCGGGGTGAAATCTATAATCGAACAATGGGGAGCAACAGTTCCTGCCAATTACTTCAGTAATCCTAAAGTGGCGTATGACGGTTCTCTGGAAAAAATTATGCTTCAGAAATACATTTCCCTGTTTTTTGTTGATCATCAGCAATGGTATGAGTACAGACGTACGAAACTTCCGGCACTTCCAAATAACGGCGGACTTCAGAACGGCGGACAGATGCCTGTGAGATTCATGTATCCTACCGCTACAAAAGTAATGAATGCGGATAACTATAATGCAGCCGTACAATCAATGGGAGGAGACAATATCAATGTGAAAATGTGGTGGAATAAATAATTGTGATTTAAAGATTAAAATAATTTAAAAATTAAAAAAATGAGTATCAATATAAAATACATCATGCCTTGTATGCTGGTTTCAGCAATGGCTTTCTCACAAGCTTCTGTGTCTGGATATGTATATGAAGACAGTAACAAAAACCAAAAGAAAGAAAACCGCGAAAAAGGAATTGAAGGAGTAGCCGTTTCTAATGGTGTTCAGGTAGTTCTTACGGATAAAAACGGTAGATACAGTCTTCCGGTTCAGGAAGATCAGAGTATTTTTGTCATCAAACCTTCAGGGTATCAGACAGCTTTAAATACAAACAATCTTCCACAGTTTTATTATCATCATAAACCCAATGGATCCCCTGCAGATTTTAAATACAAAGGAGTTGCTCCCACAGGAGACCTTCCCAAAGAACTGAACTTCCCGCTTTATAAGCAAAACGAAAACAAAAATTTTGACATCCTTGTTTTCGGTGATCCTCAGCCTTACACAGAAAAAGAACTGGATTACTTCAAAAGAGGAATCGTAAACGAAGTGAAAAATACCAAGAAAAATGCAGTACTGGGAATCAGTCTGGGAGATTTGGTAGGTGATAATCTAAGCCTTCAGAAACCTTATGCAGACGTTATGAAAGAAGTCGGGCTGCCTTGGTATAATGTGATGGGAAATCATGATATGAATTATGATGCAAAGGAAGACAAGCTTTCTGATGAAACATTTGAATCGAACTTTGGTCCGGCCAATTACGCTTTCAATTATGGTAATGTACACTTCATCATTCTGGATGATATTCTTTATCCGGATCCGAGAGACAGTAAAGGATATTGGGGCGGATTCCGTGAAGACCAGCTTCAGTTTATTGAAAACGATCTGAAACTGGTTGATAAGAACAAACTGATCGTCATTTCTTTCCATATTCCGTTGGAACATAACAATGAAGACAACTTCAGAAATGCGGACCGTCAGAAGTTATTTGATTTCTTAAATCCTTTCCGGAATGTATTGCTATTATCAGCACATACCCATATTCAGCAGCAGATTTTCTACGGCAAAAAAGCAGGCTGGAACGGAATAAAAGAATTACACGAATATAATGTTGGAACTACCTGCGGCGACTGGTACTCAGGAACACCGGATGATGCCGGACTTCCTACCTCAACCATGAGAGACGGAACCGCAAAAGGATATTCTTTCATCAGCTTTACAGACAATCAGTATAAAGTAAAATACAGAACAGCCGGAAAACCGGAAGACTATCAGATCAAATTATATGTTCCGAAAGTAATTCCTTCCTCAAGAACTTCTGCCAAAGTACTGGCTAACTTCTTTATGGGAAGCAGAAAAGACAAAGTGGAATACAGAATAGATGGTGGAAAATGGGAGGAAATGGAATATGACGAAACCATCGACCCGAATTTTGCTCTTTCTGTTTTCAAATGGGATTCTACAGAGAAAATTCTTCCGGGCAGAAGACCTTCTAATCCTGAAATGTCAAAGCATATCTGGGAAGCGGATTTTCCTAAGAAATTAGCATTAGGAAAACACAAAGTTGAGGTGAAAGCTGTAGACATGTATGGAAATGAATTCTCAGCTTCAGAAGAATTTGAAGTTCAGAACGCCATCCAGATTCCTTAAGCTTTTTATTTTTTTTACTATACCTTTTTTTAGATTTGAAACCGGTTCTTATGAGCCGGTTTTAATTTTTATCGAGGTTGAGATAAACCATAAAAGTCACAAAAGTTTTTAAAAACACAATTTTTTTAAGCTATAATTTTAAGTTTAATAAAGTACACTTAGATTTTATATAAAAAAATATATGTTTTCATTTTATGTGAACTTTTATGAAGAGTGATTACAACTTTAAATTTCTCAATGTTAATCATCTTTTGTGACTTTTGTGGTTAAATAAAATATAAGTTAAATCTATGCTTTCAATGCTTCGTAAAAATGTTCTTTCGTAACTTTGTATCAAGAAAAGTATCATTACTATGAATATAAACGGAAAAAATGCCATTGTAACAGGTGGTGGAAGAGGACTAGGAAAAGCCGTAGCATTAGCTTTAGCCAATGAAGGAGTAAACGTTGCCATTACAGGAAGAAACGAAGAGAACCTTAAAATGACGGTTGAAGAAATCAAAAAATCAGGAGTACATTCAGCATATGCCGTATTTTCTGTAGACAATGAAATTCAGGTGAAAGCTGGAATAGAATCTTTAGCAGAGCAGTTGGGAGGTATTGATATCCTGATCAACAACGCAGGAATCGGAGACTTTGGTTCGATCGAAGAAATGCCTTCTGAAACATGGGAACAGGTGATTAAAACCAATCTTTTCGGGGTGTATTATGCAGCTAAGGCAGCTTATCCATTTATGAAAGCTAAAGGAGAAGGTGATATCGTGAACGTAGCTTCTACTGCAGGGCTGAAAGGGGGACCGAATATGTCTGCATACGCCGCTTCAAAAGCAGCCGTAGTATCTCTTTCTCAATCCATGATGGCAGAATGGAGAAAACAAAATATCCGTGTCATCACCTTGACTCCAAGTACAATTGCTTCAGATATGAGCATCCAGGGCGGTCTTACAGACGGAAATCCTGACAAAGTATTACAACCGGAAGATTTCGCAGAATGGGTAAGAGATATTCTCAAAATGAACAGAAGAGCGCTGATCGCTAACGGTTCTATTTTCTCTACGAATCCTTAAGAGATTTAAAAATTTAAAGTTCAGAGTTTAATGTTTAAAGTCTAAAGCTGTTAACAAGAATTCTTCTCATGAACAATAAAATTCAATAGGAGCGGGCTTTAGCCCGCTTTATTTTTTATGTTTCTATTTAAATTTTAGCCAAAACTTAGAATCTTTCGCATTTCAAAAAATCTACATAGCCTTTAGGATAGAAAAAATACGTTTTGGCTGAAGCCAATGGAAATTTGTCATGATTTTGAAGACGGGCTAAAACCCGCCTCTATTGAAAATACGATGCAATCATCTGTGTCATCCGTATAATTTGTGGGAGAAAAAATTCACAAATAAACTTTTTTACCACATCCACAATTTAAAAAACATAAAACTCCCCGGTTTCCGCCAAAAATGACTCCATCATTTTTTTAACAGTAATAACATTAGTATTTTTGCAGAAATTATTCACATGCAAAATTATTTAGAATTCAATTTCAAAATTTCTCCATTACAACCCTGGAATGAGATATTAATGGCAGAGCTTATAGAAATAGGCTTTGACAGCTTTACAGAAGAAATTGACGGAATTTTAGGATATATCCAGACAGATTTGTTTCACGAAGATCAGTTGAAAGGACTTCCGATCTTTGAAAACGAAAACGTAAAAATCGAATATTCTTTCGAAGAAATGCCGAACATCAACTGGAACGAAGAATGGGAAAAGAATTTTTCTCCAATTAATATAGATGATAAAGTATTGATCAGAGCAGAGTTCCACGAATCTGTACCGGGAATGCATGAAATTATCATTCAGCCAAAAATGTCTTTCGGAACAGGACATCACCCTACAACCCATTTGATGATCCAGCAAATGATGGATATTGATTTCAAGGGTAAAAAAGTATTGGATATGGGATGCGGAACTTCAGTATTAGCCATTTATGCAAAACAGCAGGGAGCTGGAGATACCAAAGCAATCGATATTGATGAATGGTCAGTAGAAAACTCAAAAGAAAATGCAGTAAGAAATAATGTAGAACTGGATATCGAACAGGGAACTGCAGAAAATTTAGGGAAAGAGAATTACGATATCATTTTAGCCAATATCAACAGAAATATCCTGATCTCAGATATCCCAACCTATGTTTCGGTATTGAATGACGGTGGAAAATTATTACTTTCAGGCCTTTGCTTCTTTGATGTAGATGATATTCTGGAAGTATGTAAAGAGAGCGGACTAGAGCTTAAAAAGAAGTTGCAGCGTGAAGAATGGGTAAGTCTTCTGCTTGAAAAATAACACACAAAAAAAACAAAATACGAATATGAAAACTCTATGGACAGCTTTACTTTTACTGATGCTGCAGTTTTTTACAGCTCAGGAAAATGAAGTATATGCAGATGGTATCTTTGGTTTCGAAGAAAATAAAACGCAGAAGATCTTTACAGATTGGACCCGGGTGAGATTAGATCCCACAGTAAATGCCCAGATTGTAGATTCACTTCAGACCAATCAGCAGATAATGATTCTGAAAAAAGAAGAAGGCGTTCTGAAATTGGGAGAAAGAGCTGCCAACTGGTATAAAATATCATATCAGAAAGGTGAAAATACAGTGGAAGGATATATTTGGGGGGGTAATCTTTGTGTAGGATACCGCAATAAAAACGGGTACGATTTCCTTTTTGGGCTTTCCAAAACAATTGACAGGAAGAACAAAGAATTCAATGAGACTGAAAAGCAGAATATTGCCGGAATAAAAGTATTGGAAGGAAGTATGCTCCTTGATGAGGTGTATTTTGATACAGGAAAAGGAGAAGAACTGAGTTCAGCATCTTTTAATATTGAAAGCAGCCACAAGCTTCAAAATGTAGAATTTACTCTTAAAGCTTCAGTTTCCGGAGAAGCCTGTGGAATTGCCGGCTATGATCAGTACGTTCTTTTTAAGGATAAAAAACTTATTACTCTTCCGCAATTAATGAATGTAGGGGATGCCGGTGTTTTTTATCACAGTGAAGAATATATTTTTCCAAATGATAAAGGAGGAATTCCCAATGCATTTATCTTAAAAGTGGAAGATATGGAAGTAGACGAGAAAGACAAAGAGAAGAAAAAACATTCTTCCAAAACTTACCTTTGGAATGGAAATACATACAGACTGAAATAAAATCAGAATGTAATTAAAATCCCTCAATTACGGTTGAGGGATTTTAGTATAATGTCATGATGAAACCCGTTTGCAGATAACCACCATCATATTTATTAATTAGTAAAAACAGCTGTTTGTGTCCCTCTAAAATTATTCGGTTTCAGATATTGATTTGATAGATTGATAGAGATCACTTTCTGCATCAAGGTATAATTTTTTGCGTAAACGGTATTTTTTTGTTTGTACAGATCTATGCTCCATTGAAGAATATTGTGCAATTTCTTTTGAAGAGAATCCTAACCATATCATAGCACAGAAAGATAAATCGGAATGAGAAAGACGAGGATTGATTTTTAAAAGCTGCTGGCAGACTTCAGGATAAGTCTTCTGAAATAATGATAAAAAACCAACACTGTTTTTCTTTGCCAGCTGGATGATCTGCTCATGATTTTCACTGAGCTTTCTTTTTAGAATTTTTGTTTCTTCTTCCTGCTGAAGAATGATTTGTTTGCTTTCTACAAGCTTTTTTTTCTTTCTTTTAATCTGCTGATAAAAATAAAGAGACAATACAGTAATGATTACAAATGAAATCCCTCCATACCATAAAACTGCTTGATTTTTAGCTTTCATTTTTTCTTCCTCATCTTCTTTAGTTATTTTATTGAAAGATAATGTGATAGCACTGCTTAGGTTATTGTATATACTATCATTTAGTGAGGCTGCTTTATTTAAATATTCAACTTCTTTGTCAGTTTTTTTTAGCGCCTTGTACACCGAGGCAAGCAATCTGTAATCATTTAAAACCAGCTGAGGTCTGTCTACTTCTTTTGCCAGTTTAACAGATTGGCTGAAAGCATTAATAGCCTCGTTATTTTTTTTCTGTACCTGCATAAAAATGCCATAATCATATAAGGCTACTGCTGTTTGGTACTTATTATGCTTAAACCTTTGGGTTTCTAACAGGTCAAAGGCTTTTTTAAAATAAGAGTTGGCTGAATCTAAATTCCACTTGTATATTGTATAATGCCTTGCTATATGGGCTATATCTAAAGGATTGGGATCAATTTTCATAGCTTTATGGAGATAGATAAGTGATGAGTCCAGCTGTTGAGTTCCGCTGAAATAAACCGCCCGGGTTGAATAGACATACCGTAAGAAAAAACGGCAGTCCTGATTATCTTTTTTTAATCTTAAAGCATATTTCATGGCTTTTAAATTATAATCTAAAGCCATTTTGGGTAGATTCATTCTGTTATAGACTTGTGAATACTCCTGATTGATTTTACCGGTAAGAAAGCCATCATTAATCTTTTTCGATTTCTTTTCCGCATAGCTCAGATATTCCAGAGCCTTTTTAAATTCTCCCGTCAACCATAGACGATTCGCAATATTGGCATAACCCCATGCTTCTCCCTTAGGATATTTATTCTTAATGGCGGATTTTATAATTTTTTGATTCCAGATGATAAGATCTTTGTTAGATAATTTTGTCCTGAGTTCTTCATTGGTTTTTATAAGTAAAGTATCTATTTGGTGTATAGTATAGCGTTGTGGAAATAGTTTAGAACAACAAAATGTAAAAATCAGGCAATAGATTATCCTGTTAAAGTTTTTCAATGTGTTCATGGCTATAGAATTAAAGATAATACAGGAATGAGATGGATACATGATAAAATAAATTCATTAAGATATAATCTATATAATCTGCAGTGTATTGATTCTTGTCATTCAGCATAATGCCGTTTAAAAAAACGGGTGGGACTATTAATCCCACCTGTAGGCATCATAAAGGTTTTTTGATCTATTTGTGCTTTAGAATCAGTAATTTGTCTGCAATTTCAAAAAAAAAAACAAACAGGAAGAATAATTGAATACATCATAAATACATCATTTTGTTTTTGTGCTATATGTAGAGTTGTTTATTATGTTGTATGCATGATGTATGTTAATAGTTTGTAAGCACTGTAGATAGGCTTTGTTATGGTGTGGTTGTTGTGTTTGCTTTTGCGCAAAGACGTTAACAAGAAATAAAAAATAATTTATTAATAAGAGTAAGTCATTCTTTACCTGTGTTTTTTACTAAGAATTAATACTGCAAATCCTACTTTTAAAATAAATATAAAATAGATTTACTGATGAAAAATGAACAATAAATCAAATAATACATCAGAATCATATGGGCTTATACGGTTACAATGAGATATCTTATATAAGCTATACATTGATTTTTTCAACAGGAAGGATAAGTTATCCGGTTAATAAACTTTTATTTTCAATAAATAATGATGAATCCGGATGTCCCATTTCTTTTTTTTCGTTTGAGTAATTGTAGGTATTAAAACAAAGAGACTCACTGTTTCCGAAAGTCTTATATGAGCGCGAAAGGATTCGAAGTTTTGCCGTCCCGATTACAAATCGGGATGCTCTATTCAGTAATTATTGTTTGAGGGAATAAAAACAAAAAAGACTCACTGTTTCCAATAAGTCTTTATGTGAGCGCGAAAGGATTCGAACCTTTGACCGTCTGCTTAGAAGGCAGATGCTCTATCCAGCTGAGCTACGCACCCT
>NZ_JCAIOM010000030.1:0-40007 GCF_059587025.1 Chryseobacterium sp. DZ-32 | reverse complement strand
GGGGACGATGGTTTTTTTAGATTCATAAGGGTGACTAATTTTATGGTTTTTTAGTCAACCTTTTTCAGGACGAGACATACAATAAAAAAACCGCACATATTGTGCGGTTTTTCATATTTAAATTCAATTATATTTTTATAAAGAATAATTTGGGGCTTCCTGTGTGATAATTACATCATGAGGGTGAGATTCTTTCAATCCGCTTCCTGTAATCATTACCAGTTTGGAATCTTTTTGAAGTGTTTCAATATCTTTTGCTCCACAGTATCCCATACCGGCTCTCAAACCTCCTGTCAACTGGAAGATCACATCCTCCAGTTTTCCTTTATGCGGAACTCTTCCTTCAATTCCTTCCGGAACAAATTTTTTAGCTTCACTCTGGAAATATCTTTCTTTACCACCTCTCTTCATTGCTGAAAGACTTCCCATTCCCTGGTAAGATTTGAATTTTCTTCCCTGGAAGATAATTTCTTCTCCCGGAGCCTCATCTGTACCTGCTAAAAGAGAACCAAGCATTACTGCTCCTGCACCACTCGCAATAGCTTTAACGATATCTCCTGAAAGTTTGATTCCACCATCAGCGATTACCGTTACATTTTTTGACTTAGCATATTCGTAAACGTTATAAATAGCAGATAGCTGAGGAACACCTACTCCTGCAACTACTCTTGTTGTACAGATGGAACCCGGTCCTACTCCAACTTTAAGCACGTTGGCTCCTGCTTCAATAAGGTCTTTAGCAGCTTCTGCAGTTACGATATTTCCTCCTACAACATCAAGGTTCGGATATGCTTTTCTGATTTCTGAAATTTTATCTAAAACTCCTTTAGAATGACCATGTGCAGAATCAATGGCTACAATATCAACTCCAGCCTGTACTAAAGCCTCAATTCTCGCTAATGTATCTTCTCCTACACCTACTCCGGCTCCTACGATAAGACGTCCGTTTTGATCCTTATTAGCATTAGGATATTCCAACTGATTATCGATATCCTTTATCGTAATTAAACCTACAAGTTTGTTATCTTTATCTACGATAGGAAGTTTTTCAACTCTGTTTTTAAGAAGGATTTCTTTAGCCTTTTCAAGGTTGGTATCTTTATCTGAAGTGATCAGATTATCTTTGGTCATAATCTCTTCCACTTTCATATCAAGATTTTCCTGATATTTTACGTCTCTGTTGGTAATAATTCCGATCAGAACATTATCAGCATCCACTACCGGAAGGCCGGAAATCTTATATCTTGACATAAGATCTTTAGCTTCCCCTAAAGTATGATCTTTAGATAGCGTAACCGGATCAGATATCATTCCGTTTTCGGAACGTTTTACACGGTTTACCTGAGCTGCCTGCTCAGCAATTGTCATGTTTTTGTGGATAAATCCTAACCCTCCGACTCTTGCTAAAGCAATGGCCAGATCAGCTTCAGTAACAGTGTCCATCGCAGCGGAAACTATCGGAACATTCAGCGTGATTTTGTCGGTAAGTCTTGATTTTAATGAAACCTGGTTAGGTAAAACTTCTGAATAAGAAGGGACTAGAAGAACGTCATCGAAAGTGATGGCTGTCTCTACAATTTTGTTATGAATAGACATCTTTACTTTCTTTGCAAAATTAGGTTATTTTGGTGAGATATGAAAATCCTTTTTGATAGTTTAAATAAAATTTAATAATCAATAACTTAAATCGAAAAACCGCCCTTTTGTAAGAACGGTTACGGTACAAAATAATTGAATAAGTTTGAAACTACTTTATTTATAGGTTAAATATGATCATGTAAGATCTATTTGATGAGACTTCCATTTTCATCAATATTCTCAATATGGGTCTGATTATTTTTATCGATGTATAATTTTAATCTTACTTTCCCTTTATTATCGCGGATAAATATGCCTACATCACCATTGGCTGTCTTGCCTGCAAAAAAGCGTTCACTTCCCAGTTTACCTTTTTCCTGTAGTTGTGCGAATGCTTTTTTTGAAGCTTCCGGATTATTCAGTTTCTTTATAGAATCAGCAGCCTTAATAATATCCTCCATCGGGAAATCATCAGGTCGATCCCAGAGCTTTAAACCATATACTCTTTTTTTATCTTTTCCTGAACCTTCAAAATACTGAAGCTGCATAATCTGATCTGTATTTCTCTGGTCTACAGAATAGACCATTCCGGATTCTTTCTCATTGCCGTCATACACAAGCCCTCCACATTCATCTCCCAGGGAATTGAAAAAAATAAGTCCTGCTTCTCTTTCACGGGGTTTCATTTCCTTATGATTCACCAATCCGGGATGCTGACGCTCCTTATTACTGATAACCATCTTTAAAGTTCCATCTTTCTCAACGATATTGATACGTTCTACATCTATTTCTTTGAAACGTTCGTTGGAAGACTGATTTTTAAAAGCAAGAAGGAAAAACATTACACATAGTACGGTAAGTACAGCGGCGTAGATTTTAAGGACCCGGACTTCTCTTATTAATTTCTCCATGCGGTAAAAGTTTTGGGGATTAGTTATCAGGATTATTGAACAGCAACGGAATTAATCATTTTGGGATGTTGATATCATTTTTAGTTTTTACTTGATTTGCCTTAGGCTTCCTCCTGAAATTTTATCTACTTTAGCATCCAGCTCAGGGTTTCCTTTCAATTTTACATCGGCTCCTGAAGAAACATTTACTTTCAGTTTGTCTGTAACCAATAAGGAAAGACTTGCTCCCGAAGTAGATTCAGCTACTGCCGTGGCAATTTTAAGGTCATCTGCTTTACACGAAGCGCCACTGCTCGTTTCTATCACGGCGGAAACAGCTTCTCCGGATAAGCTTACACTTGCTCCGCTTGAGGTATCCAAAGCCAGTTTCTGTGTGGTAAGTTCAGCAGTCAAAACAGCTCCGGAACTCGCTGTAACATTGGCAGCCTGTCTCGCATTAAAAGTTCCTTTAATAACAGAACCTGACTCTGCTTCAATCTCCATACTATTTTCATTAACAGGATTCACTGCTGTAAAAATACTTCCGGATGAAGTTTTTATACTTTGAAGAGAAGGAGCAGAAACATTAACATTAAGATTTTTAAATCTCAGATTACGGACTCCCTTATTGTCTACGTATATTTTCAATACTCCGTCTTCCACCTTGGTGATAACATATTGAAGTTTATCTGCATCTGCAATTACTTTTACACTGCTGGTATTTTCCTGCTTGAAGGTAACATTTACTCCCACGCTGGCATCTATTTTTGAAAATTGGCCTACATTCCTGTTATCTCCATTCAGATAAGAAGAGGTATTGCCTGATGTAAGGTCATTTCTTACAGAACTCGTCACAGAAGATGTAGTTGTTTCACCAGAATTAATGATCTTATTAACATCCGACAGCTTCATCTTTCCATTGAGGATAAAAATGATATTCTCTTCTTTGGAATCCACATTAAAAACCAGATTCTCCAGATAGTTGTCTTTTTCTTCTTCAGCCAGAAATTTCATAGAAGTTCCGTCACTGCTCATGGACATCAGCTCATTGAAGTTGAGAGCGTTTAAAGCCTTGTTTATTCTCTCTGTTTTTTCTTCATTCATTTTTATGTTCGCAAGATTTTCATCTTTTAAACGATCCGGGAAAGTAATTTTAGGAATAATCAGAATTTTAAGTCCTTCTACATCGTTCAGTATAGGTTTTATCTTTCCGATATAGGCATCATTAACATCAATGGTATTCAATAGCTTGAACATCGGTTTTTTGATGTTGATAGAGGTTACTCTTCCTCTTTTTTCAAAATCCTGAAAAAGCTTGTCTAATTTCTCAGTCTGTGCAGAATAAGTTGCAAAGCTGCTCAGCATTATGGCTATTATAAAAAATATTTTTTTCATGAGATTGATCTGATTTTTAGTATTCGCTGTCAAGATTTTCATTTTTTTGAGAAGATGCTACTGTTTTTTTTAACTCACTTCCTAACTTCATAAAGGAGTATTTTGCAACATCTATAGCTTCTTTTTCACTGCTGATTCTTTTTCCGTTTACAATGACATAAGAATCATTGTATGCTGTTGCAGAATCATTTAAATTTTTACCCAGGAAGGAAGAATTATCAACATATCTGGGTTTTCTTTCTTTTTTAAGCCTTCCTCTTTTTGGCAGAATTTCATCCATTACATCTTTCTCTGCCACCTGGTTATCCTGAAAAACAGAATCTTTTTTCACTCCGGAAATAGAATCGGTATGATTCACCGCTACTTGTTCCTGGTGATCACTGTTTTCTTCCATAAACCCGGACTTTTGTTTTAAGATTTCATCTTTTACGAGTTTTTCTCTGTCCTGCACATCTGCTGTGCCGGAATTATTATCATTAAGAAATAAGCCGATTCCAAATACCAACATCACACTGGCGGCCATCCAGAACCATTTGGGAAAAGAGGGTTTCTTTTTTTCGTCCAATGGAATAATAGGTACAGCATCCTGTTCAGCTTCCGTACTTTCTGCAGTGTGAAGAAAGTCCTCAAAGCTCCAGTCCATTTTTTCTTCCTTGATCTCCCGGAAGACTTCGTTGTATTTATCTTGTAATTGATCTTTTTTCATAGCTCATCAGTTGTGAAATTTGTTCTTTTACTTTTTGTCTCGCACGCATCAGGTTTACCCTTACTGCATTTTCCTCCATTTCCAGCATTTCAGAAATTTCGGAAACATCATATTCTTCTACATCTTTCAAGTGGATGACCATCTTCTGTTTCTCAGGGAGCTGATTGATAAATCCTACAATATGTTCCTTAAGGTTATCAACTTCCATACTATAAAGCTCCGAGCGGTGAAGCTGCATATCCGCAAAACCGATCTTTACGTCGTGATGCTTCAATCTGTTCAGGCATTCGTTCCGGACCGACTTCAGCGCATAGGATTTAAAATTCCCGAATTGCTCAAGCTCATCCCTCTTCTGCCAAAACTTCATCATGAGATCCTGTACTACATCTTCTGCTTCATCACTGCTCATGACAAACCGTTTCGCAAAACGATACATCTCGTCTTTGAGAATAAACACCGTATTCTTGAAAGTTTCTTGGGTCATGAGTTTTGTTTCTTATAGGTAAGACAATTGCAGTTACTTATCTATTACATCAAAAATAAAAAAACTTCAAAAAAATTTGAAGTTTTTTATTTTATTGAATTAATACGTGTCAAAAATATGTTTCAGAATCGCTTTATCCTCTTCTGATAAAGCTACTTTTCTCCTTGCCATGGCTCTTTCTGCTACCTCATATACTTTATCAAGTTTGAATCTTTCATCATCTTTCAGTCCGCCCCATGAAAAGTTTTCCACAAGATTAGGTGGAAATCCTGGTTTGAAGATATTAGAAGCAACACCGATTACCGTTCCTGTATTCAATTGTGTATTGATAGCTGTTTTGGAATGATCTCCCATAATAAGACCTGCAAACTGCAATCCTGTATCTTCAAATGATTTTGTTCTGTAGTTCCAGAATTTTACATTTCCATAATTATTTTTCATGTTTGAAGAATTGGTATCCGCTCCGAAATTACACCATTCGCCAATCACAGAGTTTCCTACAAAACCTTCATGCCCTTTACTGGAGTATCCGAATATAATGATATTATTTACTTCCCCACCTACTTTACAGTGAGGACCAATTGTGGTAGCTCCATAAATTTTAGCCCCAAGATTAAATTTGGAATCATCACAAAGAGCGATTGGCCCGCGAAGATGACAGCCTTCCATCACTTCAGTATTCTTACCGATATAAATCTTCCCTGTTTTTGTATTGATGGTAGAGAATTCAACATAAGCTCCTTCTTCAATAAACAGATCTTTTTTATCACCTAAGAAACCATTGGTTGAAGACAATTCCTGTGAAGTTCTTCCTTTGGTAAGCAGATCAAAGTCAAAATCAATCGCATGATGATTATAGGTAAACAGATCTTTTGGCCTTTTAAAGAAAACAAGATCTTCCTTAATATCTGTCATTTTCTCAATCTGGTTCAGAGAAAAACCTTTCATATTGATTTTTGCGGCGATTAATTCGTCTTCGTACACCAGCGCCTCCCCTTGCTTAAGATCTTTAATTTGTTGGATTACGTTTTCTGTTGGCAGGAAATTCGGAACAAGAAAAAGGCTTTCTTTTTCCTCAGGGCTTTTAAATTTATCCTGAAGATATATTTCTGTGAAATAAGTTACCTCAGTGTTTTCAAGTATTTTCTGCCATCTCTCAGAAAATGTAAGGATTCCGCATCGCATAGCAGCAACCGGGCGGGTAAAAGTAAGCGGAAGAAAATCTTCCCAGTATTGTGCGTCTGAAAATACCAACTGCATCATTCAGTTTTTAAGTTTAAGGTTTAAAATTCAAGATCAACAAATTTACAATAAAAAAAGTCTCCCAAAAATTGGAAGACTTTAATATTTTTAATGTACAAAAATTACTTAGCGAATTTTTTATACTTGTTCATGAACTTATCAACTCTACCTGCAGTGTCAACTAGTTTTACTTTACCAGTGTAGAAAGGGTGAGAAGTTGAAGAGATTTCCATTTTGATTAGAGGATACTCTTGTCCTTCGTACTCGATAGTGTCTTTTGTTTCTGCAGTAGACTTGCAAAGAAACATCTCGTCGTTACTCATATCTTTGAAAACAACAAGTCTATAATTTTCTGGGTGGATTCCGTTTTTCATAATACTATTTTTAAAAAAATTAAAGTTTGCTTTCGAAATAGTAATGGATATTTCTCTGCTAAATTTTAGGTTGCAAAAATACAACATTTTTTTAAAATTCCAAATACTGAATTCAATATTTTTTTATTGATAAGAAATTTAAAGTATTTTCGTTAAATTTGGAACTTACTTAAACTTTAATTTCAATGAAATTCAAATTATTACTGGCTTTTTCCTTCTGGATGTTACTTGTAGCAGTATCATGTAATAAAGATGACATAACGTTTGACAGCCCTACGCAGGAACTTCGTTTCTCAAGAGATACGGTATTTTGTGATACGGTATACCATCAGGTACGTTCAGAAACTTATGTTGTAAAAGTATATAATAATGAAGATAAGGATATTATGATCCCAAGAGTGAACCTTGAAAAAGGAGCCGCTTCATTATATAGAATCAATGTAGATGGAAAACCGGGATATGATTTTAAGAATGTTCCTTTAAGAAAGAAAGACAGTCTTTATATTTTTGTTGAAATTGCCCCGGAAGCTACAGGACCAGAGGCCATAGCAGAAGACAAAGTTCTTTTTACCGGTCCAACAGGACAACAGCATGTAACTTTATTTTCTGTCGTTCAGGATGCAGAATTTTTTATTCAGACTCCCGGCAACCCGAATGTAATTACCAGTTCCACAACGTGGAATAATGATAAAGCAAAGATCATCTACGGAAATCTTACCATTAATCCTAATATAACATTGGATATCAATCCCGGAACGAAAGTATACTTCCACAAAAACAGCGGAATGAAAGTTTCTTCCGGAGCTTTTTTAAATATCAACGGTACTCAGGCCGATCAGGTGATTCTTCGCGGAGACAGGAATGATCCTTATTATGATACGATTCCTAAAAACTGGAATTCTATTAAAATGGAGGCCAATTCTACCCTTAAGATGAACCATGCAAGACTTTTCGGAGGTACAAGAGGACTGGATATGAAGCAAACCAATGCTACCATTACCAATTCATTCATCCATACTTTTTTTGAATATGGAATTTATGCTGTGGGTTCTACCGTGAATGCCAATAATCTTGTCATGAACAATTGCGGTTTATCATGTATCGGTATTTTCCTTGGTGGAAAACACAGCTATACTCACGCTACGATTGCCAATTACTCCAGGACGATGAGTTCTTTTGACAGAGCAGGAATTTTTGCAGCCAATGAATGGAAAAATGATGCGGGGCAATCACAGCAGGGCGCTTTGCAGCTTCTTGACATCAAAAACAGTATTGTGTATTCTGACAGGGATGATGCTGTTCATTTTGAACAAACCCCAGGGCAGCAGTTTGAATTCTTACTTCAAAATTCATTAATCAAATATACCAGTGCAACAGGATCCGGTTTCACTTTTGACAATAATCCGAATGTGATACAAACGGTCAAGAATGCAGAACCACAGTTTGTCAATTATTTTATGGCTAAAATGAATTTAAGGGTAAAACCTGGTTCTCCGGCTCTTGGAAAAGGAAATGCGGCTGTTGCAGCAACGGTACCTTTTGATATCGTTAATGTTTCCAGAACCACTAACCCAACTTTAGGAGCTTATCAATAATGGAAATTACACAGTTACAGCAGCAGGTAGATGAATGGATCAAAACCATCGGTGTAAGGTATTTTAATGAGCTTACCAATATGGCCATGCTGACAGAAGAAGTGGGTGAAGTAGCAAGGATCATTGCCAGAAGGTACGGTGAGCAAAGCGAAAAAGAAAGTGATAAGACTAAAGATCTTGGGGAAGAACTGGCAGATGTACTTTTTGTTACGTTATGCCTGGCCAACCAAACCGGAGTCAATCTGCAGGATGCTTTCGACAGAAAAATGAAAATAAAAACTGACCGTGATAAAGACCGGCATCAGAACAACGAAAAATTGAAATAAATATAAATGATGAGTTATGAATACTACATCAATTTGTAACTCATTATTTTTTTAGAAATGTAGATCATAATGAAGCTAGAAAAATCAAAATTATTGGGAGATAAAACATTACAGATCAGCGGTTCGAAGAGTATTTCGAATCGTTTATTGATTCTGGAAAGCCTGTTTAGTAATATAAAAATCGGGAATTTATCCAATTCCCAGGATACTCAGCTGCTGAAAAAAGCATTATCTGAGAACACAGAAACCGTGGACATCCACCATGCAGGAACGGCAATGCGTTTTCTTACTTCTTATTATTCTATTCAGGAAGGAAAGACAACTGTTCTTACAGGTTCCGGAAGAATGAAGGAAAGACCTATCAAAAATCTGGTAAGTGCTTTGAGAGATCTTGGAGTGGAAATTGAATATATGGAGAATGAAGGTTTTCCCCCTTTAAAAATTACAGGAAGAAAAATCACCCAGACTTCGGTAAATGTTCCTGCGAATATCTCAAGCCAGTTTATCACTTCACTGCTACTTATAGCAGGAAAACTTGAGAATGGATTGGTGATTAATCTTGTGGGTGACGTTACTTCAAGATCTTATATTGAAATGACGCTTGATATCCTGACCAGATTTGGTATTCAAAGCAGTTTTGAAGGAAATACCATCAAAGTAGAACCTTTCACTCCTGACAATTCCGCAGTAGTACATTATGAAGTGGAAAGCGACTGGAGCTCGGCTTCTTACTTCTACTCTATCTGTGCATTGGGAAGAAAAACAATCCATCTGAAAAGTTTTTATAAAGAATCCACACAGGGAGATTCTGCCATTGCTGATATCTACGAAAAGTTCTTCGGGATTAAAACTACTTTTTCTGAAGATGAGCATCAACTAACGCTTGAACCTCAACCCGACTTTTCTTTCCCGGAAAAAATCGTCCTGGATATGAACGACTGTCCGGATATTGCACAAACTCTTTGTGTAACAGCCGCCGCTTTAAAAATTCCTTTTGAGATTTCCGGACTGGGGACCTTAAGAGTAAAGGAAACCGACAGGCTTCTGGCTTTATATAATGAGCTTAAAAAGCTGGGTACCGAAACAGAGATCACAGATTTGACGATTAAATCAATCAGTTTTGGAGAGCCACAAAGCCATATTTCTATTAAGACCTATCAGGATCACAGAATGGCCATGAGTCTTGCACCATTTTGTCTGATCGGCGAGCTCAATATTGAAGATGAAGATGTAGTGGAAAAGTCTTATCCAATGTTCTGGAAAGATCTTGAAAGTATACTGACTCATTAATTTAACAATATAAAAATGTGGTAATTTGAAAAATGATTTTTATTTCGGATTACCACATTTTTATAATGAAGTTGTTTAATAAAAACATTAAGAAGAATTGAAGAAATAAAGTATAGTTAAGATGAATCATTCTGATTTTTAAGCTTAAAAGCAAAGCTCATTTTAATACTCTCAACACCTTAATACAATCTTAATGTTTCAAAAACAAAAGTTTAAACGAGTTGAATATAATAATGATGAAACCTTTCTTTTCCTTTTTGATTGTCTTAGCTGTTTCGGGTTTATCTGCTCAGAAGCTGAAAATTTTTTCGGTTCCGAAGGGTTATACTCAGATTGCAGAAGCCAAAGGCGATCTTGACAAAGATGGAAAAGATGAAACGGTTCTGGTATTTAATACGAATATAAAAGCATCATACGAGCAGAACCCGGAAGGTATAAGTGACTATAAAAGGGTTTTCTATATTCTGAAAAAGGAAAACAGTGGTCTGAAACTATGGAAAGAAAATTCTGATATCATTTTTTCAAGCGGATTCGGATTTTATCCTTCTGATAATACTCTTACAATCAATATAAAAAATAACTGTATTGTTATCGAACAGCTGTTTTTTACCAATTCAAGGCATACACAGCAATATAAACATACGTTCAGATTTCAGAACGGAGATTTTTATCTGATAGGTTTGTACGATCATTTTGAAGATACCTGTGATTTCAGTTTCACCAATGAAATTAATTTTTCTACAGGCCAAGTAATTGTTGACAGAGAATATTCCTCCTGTGATGATGATACCAAACTACCCGAAAACTTACATAAAGAATTTACTCATAAATTCCCGGCTCTTATTAAAATGAATGATTTCTTTATCGGAGACCACAAGTTCAAAATTCCCGGATTGAAGGAGGATTTTGCGTTTTAAGAGAGACTTCTATCTGGAAAAGCTATATCTTTTGAAAACGCAAAGAAAACAATTCTATAGTTCTATTTAAAGAAAGCAAAGAAGGCGACAATGTCGCTGATGAAGCTTAATTGTTATGCATCCGCTTAGAAAGAATCAATTTATTGATTTCATCTCTGCTTCCTCAATATTTTAAGAATAGAAAATAATCTTTGCGTTAATAAAAATTTATTTTCCCTCAACCACCTTCCTTACTTTAGACCAACTTAATTATCTCTTAAAGTTAAATTAACTCCTAATGCTTTGATATATTCTTATTTTTAAGCTACTTTAAAAATAAAAAAACTATGTTCAAACAAAGCATGAAACGTATGACAGCCATCACTCTCGGAGTGGTTACTGCATCCATCTTTTTTTCCTGTTCAAACGACAGTATCCTGGAAAGGGATTCCAACGAAAACAATGTCCCTTCTTTAACAAAAACAGCTGGCAGAGCTTCATTACTGCCTGTTTCTCTGAATAGCTGGATGGCCGGTATTCAGGATAATATTTCTATTTCAAAAATATCAATTCCCGGTACTCATGATTCCGGAGCTCGTATAGATGCCCCTGTTGTATCAGGTACGGCTAAAACCCAGGATCTCAGCATTGCAGAACAGCTGAATGCCGGTGTACGTTTTCTGGATATCCGCTGCAGACATATTGACAATGCTTTTACCATTCATCATGGTGCAATTTATCAGAATATGAATTTTGATGATGTATTGAATGCCTGTTATACATTCCTTCAGAACAATCCGTCAGAAACCATTATCATGTCTGTTAAAGAAGAATATGATGCTTCCAACACCACCAGAACTTTTGAACAGACTTTTGATTCTTATGTACAGAAAAATCCGTCTAAATGGGATCTTGGAGCCAATATTCCCACACTGGGAGCTATAAGAGGAAAGATCAAGTTATTAAGAAGGTTTTCTTCGGGAACAACCAAGGGGATCAATGCTTCACCCTGGGCTGACAATACTACTTTTGACATCAATAACTCAGGCGTACAGCTGAAAGTTCAGGATTATTACAAGGTGACCAACAATGATGATAAGTGGAATGCCATCTCCCGCCTGCTTAACGAAGCTAAAACTGATACGAATGGTAAACTTTTCTTGAATTTCACCAGCGGTTATAAACCAGGAATCTTCGGGATCCCAAGCATTCCTACCGTATCCAATAATATCAATCCAAGACTTAAAACATTCTTCCAGACCAATACTCAGGGTACATTCGGAATAATGCCTATTGATTTTGTGAATGCCGAACTTTCTCAATTGATCGTTAACACCAATTTCTAAATTATTATTTGTTAGATTTATTCAAAGGCTGTCTCTATTTTGAGACGGTCTTTTTTTAAAATGAAAATTAAAAAAAAGACTGCTTCGGATGGAAACAGTCTCTCTTTGTAAAAGTAAAAAAGTGTAAATCAAAAGCTACTTCTGAATTCCGTAAGCTGCCAGTATTTTGTTGAAGATCTCAGTATTTTCAAACAGTCCTGTAAACTCTTTTGAATTCGGCCCGTACGCAAAAACACTTGAAGGAATAGAAGTATGATCATTCGTACTGAAATTTCCGAATACCCAGCCCTCTTTCAGACTGCCATCCAAAAGTGTTAAACCTCCGGTTTCATGGTCTCCCACTACAATCACTAAGGTTTCTTTATTTTCGTCAGCAAATTTCATAGCTTTCCCTACAATATGGTCGAAATCCAGTAATTCTGTCACCAGCTGTTCTATATTATTGCTATGTCCTCCTCCATCAGTCTGCGACGCTTCAATCATCATAAAGAACCCTTTTTTATTGTTCTTTAAATCATTTAAAGTAAGATCAAAGGCATCTGCAAGCCAGTTTCCTCTTCCATTGCTGATTCTTTGTGAGGCCAGAGGATCAATAACCAGCGTACGGTTATTGATTTTCGTTACTGATTTCAAATCCTGATAGAGATCGATTCCGGCATCTTTAAATTTCTGTATATTTTCCTGAGACAATCCACTTGTAGGGCCACCGATCAGGATTTTTGTTTTTGAGGCTGCAAAGTCTTTCAGAATAGGTTCCGAACTGTTTCTGTTATCCGAATGGGCGTAAAAATCAGCAGGCGTTGCATCTGTAACATCTCCGGTGGAAATCAGGCCTGAAACCATTCCTTTTTCAGCAATGATATCAGGGATCTGTGCCAGTGCTTTTCCCATGTTGTCAACTCCGACAAAAGTATTTTTGGTTTTCACTCCTGTTGCGAACGCTGTAGAACCCGGTGCTGAATCTGTAATATAGGCATTGGATGAATTGGTCTTTGAAAGCCCTGTGGATTTCATATTGAAAACATTCAGTTTCCCTTTATTAGCTGTAAAGGCAGCATAATATTGTGGTAAAGAAGTTCCGTCCGGAATAAGAAGGATGACATTCTTTACTTTTTTCTCTACACCATCTGACTGATACGTTGGAGTATAAGTGGCATATTCCTTTGTATTCTTATAAAAGTTTTTCGGAATCGTGTTCATGAATTTTTTGAGATCCGGAATATGATCGGTATTGATATAATCTACGCCTAAATCCATCAGATTTACCCAGGCATTCGGAAAATCCGGAGCTCCATAAAAACGAATAGGCTTCTGCTGGTCATGGGCTTTGTCTACTGCAGTTTTGATTTTTTGCGTTTCTTCATCCCTTGGAATTCCTTTTCCGTTCCATTTTACCAATCCCGGAAGATCTGCACTGAACATTCCGATTCTTTTCAGCTGATCTTCAGAATAATTTTGGTCAATATCTCCATCAAAGTAAAGATAGTTGGGATAGTTCTTAAAATCTGCAGGCTGAGGTCTTCCTCCGGTAATCACAATTTTAATTCCGGAGTTTCCGGTAATCTCCGGGTATTTTTCCAGTGTACTCACTAAAGCTGCCAGTGAAGTTTTATAATCCTGCTTAATATCAATCAGCAACTGAAGTTTCTTACCAGCATCAGGATAGATATTTCCTTTGTTCAGCTTAATCTGTTTTGAAATATTATCGAGATAAAGACTTTCCAGTGTTCTGTCCGGAGAAAGTTCTTTTTCAGTATGAGCAACCCAAAGCTGGCCTTTTACCGGAAAAACATCTGCTTCTATAGAACCGAAATTGGCATAATATGCCTGCCAGAAAGGGATCTCCTGCATATAATCATTATGTGAATGTGCATTCCCTACATTATAATTTAGATAATTCTGTGCCTGATTTTCAGAAAAAACAGCAATGGCCAATACAGCCCATATTTTTGATAGTTTCATTCGTTTAACGTTATTATTTTACAGACCAGATGGAAAGGCCTGCCTTTGAAAAAACTATATCATCACAGAAAGTTCTGCAATGATATAGCGGCTTGTAGATAAAGATTAAATTTTACCAGCCTTCATTTTGTTTAATGATCCCATGACTGTTTACGATTTCAGCCTGTGGAACTGCCCAAACATTATGTACAGCCGGATTAAAGTTTCTTGCGGCCCAGACTACCTGTCCGTTGATACCATGCAGAGGCTTAGCATAAGCAGCCTGCGCATCTCCCCAACGTACAAGGTCTCTGTGTCTGTCTGCCCATTCACCCGCCAGCTCGCAACGTCTTTCATGTTTAAGATCAGCCATTGTACATCCGTTTTTAGCAGATAAACCTGCACGTGCTCTGATCATATTGATCTCCTGATCAGCAGATTTTCCCTGCATCAGTAAAGCTTCTGCTTTGATCAGGATCACCTCAGCGTAACGCATGATCGGAACAGCAAGGTCTGTACACGGATAATCTCCGTTGGCGCTTACGTGACCACTTTTCAGCTCATATTTGAAGGCATCCATATATTTATTAAACTGATATCCGGTAAGGGAATTGGTAGAAGCGTATGTTCTTTCTTTTCCGTTAAAGGTAAACTTGTCTCCTATTTTAAGAATGGTAGCACTTCTTCTAAGGTCTCCGGTTTCGTATTCATCAAATAACTCTTTTGTTGGCTGAAAATATCCCCATCCATTATATTCTCCCCATCCTTTGTTTTCAAGCATTACCCCTGGAAGAATACTTCCCCAGGCAGTAAACTTTGTAGTTCCAGGAACAGACCAGATGTATTCTGAACTGTAGTTATTTTCAGCTTTGAAAACATCAGCAAAATTACCCAATAAAGCTCTGTTTCCTTTGGTCATTACTTCGTTGGCCCAGAATTCTGCATTCTTCCAGTCTTTCATAAACAGGTACACTTTTGCTAACAATGCCCAGGCTGCGGCTTTATGAGGTCTTCCATAATCTTTTGCAGGAAGTTCTGCCTGTGCAGGTAATAATTCAGCGGCTCTTTTCAGGTCATTGACAATGTACGTGTAATTTTCCATTACGTTGGCTGCTCTTGGAATCGGGTTGGGATCCGGATCTTTTGAACGGTCGATGATAGGAACTCCTGCTTTTTCATTTCCATAAGAATAGGCAAGCTCAAAATACATTCTGCTGCTCATGAACAGAGCTTCTCCCAGATATTTATTTTTTGTTGCCTGAGAGGTTTGAATATTATCAACGTTACGGATCACACGGTTCGCAACTCCAATTACATTATATCTTTTGTTCCATTGAGTTTCAAGATCACCTGCCGCGATATAATTGCTGCTGAAGTTTTTAGCATTATCTGCCTCACTTTTTGCTCTTCCGGTTACCATATCATCACTGGCATTGATAAACCAGAACAAACCTCTTCCGTAAAATTCACCATCGAATAAAGGCTTGTACATCGCGTTTGCCCCGGTAATAAGATCGTTTTCTGTTTTCCAGAAGCTGGCTTCGGTAGGTGTTCCTTCAGGTTGAACATCCAGTTCGCCTGTACATGACAAAAGCATTACGGATATTCCTGATACTAACAATATTTTATTGAAAAATTTCATTTTTTTACTTTTTGTTGGTTAAAAATTATAATCCGATCTCTACTCCGAAGATGAATGAGCGTGCCTGAGGATATCTTCCGGTATCTACTCCGTAAGAGTTCATTCCTACTTCAGGATCAAATCCTGTATATTTCGTTATGGTAAACAGGTTGTTGGTGGTTACATACACTCTCACTTTGTTTACATCCAGTTTATGGTACAATTCTTTTGGTAATGAATACCCGATGGTAAGGTTTTTCAGCCTTAAGTAAGATCCGTCTTCCACGTAGAAATCTGATACTTTGGAATAATTGCCGCTTGGGTCACCGTGTACCAGTCTTGGGATATCGGTATTCGTATTCTGAGGCGTCCATGCATTCAGGATATCTCTGTCCATATTATAATTCTGTCCCGTTCCACCCGGATTCAACGAAATAAACTTCATTCCGTTGAAAATTTTATTTCCGTAAACGCCCTGGAAGAATAAATTCAGATCAAAGTTTTTCCAGGTCATATTGTATGAAAAGCCATAGGAGAACTTAGGATATGGACTTCCAAGATTAACAAAATCATTATTATTAAGCACTCCGGTATTTCCTTCCTTTTTCAGGAATTTGATATCTCCCGGCTTGGCATTGGGCTGGATAAGATTTCCGTTGGCATCTTTATAATTGTTGATTTCTTCCTGAGTCTGGAAAATCCCTCCGGTCTTATAACCATAGAAGGAATACAGAGGATCGCCTACTTTCACCCGGGTTGGCTTCAATACACCTCTTACTCCGTTATCATTGATGAAGATCTCATCCACATTGGCAAGCTGCTTCACCGTATTTTTTAGTTGACTCATCGTAGCTCCTATTGAGAACGTGAAATCACCTGAAACTACTTTGTTATAATTGATTCCCAATTCGTACCCTTTATCCTGGAATAATCCCGCATTCACATACTGATTATTGTACGTTGCCGTACTTGGCAAGCTTACGTTGAAGATCTGATCTTTGGAATTCTTCACAAAGTAATCGAACTGTAAAGAAAGGCTGTTGTGAAGGAATGAAGCATCTACCCCAAAGTTGGTCTGCTCAGACTTCCCCCATTTCAGGTCCGGATTCGGACGTGTGGTGGCATAATAAGCAATATTCTGGGAAGGATCCTGTCCGAAAATCACATTATTATCTCTCGTCATCAAAGGATTCACTGCCTGAGGTGAAATTCCTCCAAGATTACCCAAAATACCGTAGCTTCCTCTTAATTTCAGACTTGAAAGCCATGAGATATCTTTCATAAAGTTTTCTTTCGAAACCACCCAGGCACCGGAAACGGCATAGTAGTTAGCAAATCTGTTTTGTTTCGCTACCAGTGAAGAGCCATCACGCCTTCCCAATAAACTTACAATATACTTTCCGGCATAGTCGTAATTTACTCTCGCCAGATAAGAAACCAAAGACTGTTTGAATCTGTAACTGGAAACATCTTTATTGGTATCCGCAGCGTTCTGAAGGTGCTGGAAAACCTCAGCTTCACTTCTGAAATCATATGATTTTGCCACAAAACCCTCATCAATTGTTTTCTGGAAAGTAAAACCTCCAAGGAAATCGAAATTATGCTGTCCTGCTGAGATTTTATACGTTAACAATTGTTCTGCAAGCGCTGTTGAAGAATTATTGGATTGGTATTCCAGATTATTGGTATCAAAAATTTTCCCAATCTCAAGGACTCTGTATGTAAAGTTTTTTACATCCCCCAGCTTAAAAGTCTGTGAGAAATTGGAACGAAATTTTAAATCTTTCGCCAGTGTAATTTCAGCATAAGGGTTGATTAAAATTTCGTGGGTAGGATTTCTGATGCTGATTCTTTTAAGATAAGCAACAGGATTGATCATATCTCCGTAACCACCTGCCACATCAATCGGCAGTCCTGAAAAAGCACCACTTGGTGTATATACCGGAACATTGGGCGGATAGTACATAGCCGCCACCAAAGCACCTGTATAACCACTTTTGGTATCGGCTGTATTGCCGTCAGAGTAATTATAGTACATATTTTCTCCGATCGTCAGCCAGTCTTTTACTTTATGTTCAGAATTGACTCTGAAATTGTATCGTTTTGCCTGAGTATTCAGTAAAATCCCCTCAAGGCTTCTGTGGTTCATGCCTACAAAATATCTGGATTTCTCACTTCCTCCACTAAGATTAATATTGTATTCCTGAATAGTTCCTGTTCTGAAAATTTCTTTCATCCAGTCTGTTCTGGTAATTCTTCCGTCCGGATATTGATTAGGATTAAAAGCAGTTGGCAGACTTCCCAGTTTCCCCGCATTTTCATAGGCTTTGTACATCACATCCTGAAATTCTGCCGCATTCAGGGATTCTTTCAGCCTCCATGCCTGGTTTACGCCGTACTTAACATCAAAATCTACTGTTAGATTTCCTTTCTTCCCTTTTTTAGTGGTAATAAGAATAACCCCTCCGGAAGATCTTGCTCCATAAATGGCCGCAGATGCATCTTTAAGTACAGAAATATCCTGAATATCATTCGGATTGATAGAGGGTGTTCCATTGAAAACCACTCCATCCACAACATAAAGAGGAGTTTCTCCATTGATTCCTCCCAGACCACGAATATTGACCTTCGGTGCTCCGTTAGGATCTCCACCTTCGTTCACTACAGTTACTCCGGGAGCTTTCCCCTGAAGAACTTCTCCTACTCCAGACAAAGATCTGGAAGTTAGCTTATCCAACAAAGCCTCCGAAACGGCTCCGGAAACTTTACTTTTTTTCTGTGTTCCGTATCCGACAACAACAATCTCGTCGATGGATTTTTCTTTTAAGCTGTCTTTTTTCTGAGCGAGGAACACCGGTGAAGCCGATATTGCACCAATAAGTAATACCCTTCCCGTTAAGTAAGTTACGGATACAGGGATTTTAAATACATTCATGATCTCCTTTTTGATTAGGTGCAAAATTAGATCAGTCTGCTTCCATGCCTCATTAAGGTTTTCTTATGTTTTTATTAAGAAATTTTGGCTTTTTTCAGACACCACCTACCACAAAATAAAACTAAACATCTGTTTTCCAGAAACATATGTAATTAAAAGTAATCATTCCTCCGATGAGGAATAATGAATTAATATTAAGTTTTTCTTAAATTTATTATCAAACCGGGACAATAAATGAAGACTCATTAAAAATTATTTCAGAAATAATAAATAACTGAGTTCATTTTTCTTTTTTTACATTTGCTGAAAATAGATTTTACTTTTGAACACAGACTATTAAAAACGTCTCACTGGTATCAGAAGAAAATAAAAACATTAAAAATCATACGAATTCAATGACCATCATTATAACAGGAACCTCATCAGGAATCGGGTTTGCATTGGCAGAATATTTTGGTAAAAAAGGACATAAAGTATACGGATTAAGCCGAAAACATACAGAAAGCCAATACTTCAAATCTATCCCAACTGATGTGACAGACAATACTGCAGTTCAAAATGCTGTAGCAGAGGTTTTAAAAACAGAAAGCAAAATCGATGTTCTGATCAACAATGCCGGAATGGGAATGGTAGGAGCCGTGGAAGATTCTACGAAAGAAGATATTCTGAAGCTTTTCAGCCTGAATCTTGCCGGACCTGTACAGATGATGAGTGCCGTTCTTCCGAACATGCGTGAGCACAAATTTGGAAAAATCATCAATGTTTCCAGTATCGGAAGTGAAATGGGACTTCCTTTCCGTGGATTTTATTCGGCTTCCAAATCCGCATTGGATAAAGTAACGGAAGCGATGAGATATGAAGTTTACCCATGGAATATTGATGTATGCTCTCTGCATCTGGGAGATATTAAAACCAATATTGCAGACAACAGAGTCATTGCACAGGTCTCCCAGCCTTATAAAAATGTTTTTGACAAAGTATATGCGCTGATGAATTCTCACGTGAATGACGGAACAGAGCCTTCGGAAGTCGCAGAATACATTGAAAAACTTTTAGCAAAAAATAAATGGAAAGCGCATTATTATTTTGGTAAATTCGGACAGAAAATCGGGGTTCCTTTGAAATGGATTCTTCCGCAGGGAACTTATGAGAATTTGATGAAGAAGTATAATAAACTGGATAAAAATTAGTTGATTGATAAGGCGCATTGTCATTCTGAACACTGACTGAAAGTCTGCGAACGTAGTTCAGAAATGCAGTGAAGAATCTTTTGTATTTTATAGAGATTCCTTTTCATATTCAGAAGAATAAATTGAAATTACTTTTAAAAATATTTTTTGTACTGTTCTGCGTTTTTACACAAGCGCAGAAGAAGCAGTATTGGCTGATTGATACGGAAACCAAGGTCAGGAAAAAAGTAAAAGATTCTACTTCAGCTGTAAAATTTCTGGATTCATTAGCGCAGAGTAATTATTTCTTCACTCAACTGAAAGACGTAAAAGTAAAAGGTGACAGCACGGAAATTTTCTACGATAAAGGAAAGAATTTCAATGAAACATATGTCAACCTTACAGATTCTCTTGTTCAGAAATTAAAAATCCAGAAAGATTTTTTCACTAAAAATTTAGACTCCACCAAGAAAAGTATCAACAAAACTTATATTGATGAAGGATATTCTTTCAGCAGAATCAAATCTAAATACAAAGGTCAGAAAAACGGTTATCCAATCGTAGAACTTGACATCAACAAGAATGATAAAAGAACAATCAACGGATTCGTAGTAAAAGGATACGAAAAAGTTCCCAAAAGATTCATCAAAAACCTTGAAAAGGAATTTAAAGGTAAAAACTATGATGACAAAAACCTTTTAGCCATCAACAAAACCTTTCAGAGCCATCCTTTTCTGACCCTTGAACGGCAGCCTCAGACTTTATTTACAAAAGATTCCACCAGTATTTACCTGTTTCTGGAAAAGAAAAAGACAAATACCTTCGATGGGGTAATCGGTTTCGGGAATGATAAAACCTCCAAGTTTACCTTAAACGGGACAATGAATGTCAATTTCAGGAATATGTTCAATGGTTTTGAAACTGTGAATTTATACTGGCAGAGAAACCCGGACAAAGGACAGACTTTTGATCTTAGAGTAGATATTCCATACCTTTTCAAATCAAATGTAGGGATGGATACGAAGGTAAATATCTACCGACAGGATTCTACGTTTGCCAATGTAAAGTTCCTTCCTGCTTTCTATTACCATATCAATAACAGGAATAAAATCGGTCTAAGGGCAACTTTGGAAACCTCTACTATTATTGATACCTTATACGTTCAGGGAAAAGATTACAATAAAAAAGGGATCGGGATATGGTATGAAATGACTGAGCCTACAGATATTGACCTTTTTCTTTATAAAACAAGGATCAATGCCGGATATGATTTCTTAACAACCACTTATTCAAAAGATAATATTAAAGCCAATCAAAATCAGTTTTATTTCTTTGGAGAACATAATTATCATATTTCAGGAAATCACTTTCTGAACATCAAAGCGGAGGGCGCCATGATGGATTCTAAAATAGAATTCTCTGCCAATGAATTATACCGTTTTGGGGGCTGGAATTCCATGCGGGGATTCAATGAAAACTCCCTCGCCGCCGACTTTTATTATTATGGAAGTCTGGAGTACCGGTACCTTATCGGTAACCAGGCCTTCTTTGATGTCTTTGGACAATATGGGCAGCTTAATAATAAATCTTTAAATGTAAAACCCAAGCTCTACAGTGTCGGGCTCGGTTTCAATTTCTTCATTCCTATCGGTTTGATGAGCTTCCAGCTGTCCAATGGTAATGAATTTGGAAATCCTTTTAAGTTTAATGATATTAAAATCCATTGGGGAATTCTGAGCAGGTTTTAGAAATAGAAAGGAAGAGGGAAGCTGGAGGCTGGATGTTATCGAAGTCACAGTTTTACTATCCTATTATTAGAAAGGTTTTTCTTCAAAAATTATTACTGAGGGCTTCAAGAAGTTGGCAACACCACAATAACTTCCATTTTCCCTCTTCCAGCTTCCTAACTATATTTATATAATAAAGCAAAAGTCCCTATACAAAGGACATTTTTCATTTTACTTATTTATTAATTCTTATTGTTAAAAAATATTAAATCGTATTTTTATTTTAATACATCATTAAAGTACAGGTAACAGTGCACTGCTAAATTTGCCTTCAAAAAAATGAAGAAAACTCTAGCCACTTTTGCCGTTTTTTTACTTCCTCTTTATTTTTCCGCACAGGAAATCAATATTTCAGGAAATGTAAAATCAGAAAACGGTTCTAGTGTTTCCGGTGTGAACATCACCGACAAAAACACAGGAAAGACTGCTACTACAGATGAAAATGGTAATTTCACTATTTCTGCAAACCCAAAAGACATTCTTGAATTTTTTGCTCCTGATTTTTCCGTTTATACCGTTGAGGTTTCTTCCAAAAAACAGTATTCCGTTGTCTTAAAAAAGCAAAACGAAAAACAGATTGAAAGTGTTGTGATTACCGCATTAGGTATTGCCAAAAAGAAGGAAAAAATCGGATATGCTACTCAGGAAGTGGGAACGAAACAGTTTGAAACCATTACTACACCGAGTATCGGGAACTTATTTTCCGGACAGGTTGCTGGTCTGAATGTTTCCAATCCAACGGGAATGCAGCAGGCCCCACAGTTTACATTGAGAGGAAACTCCAATCTCGTTTTTGTCATTGATGGTGTGATTGTGGAAAAAGAGGTTTTCCAGAATTTAGACCCTAACAATATTGAAAACATCAACGTCCTGAAAGGTGCTACCGCTTCTGCTTTATATGGTTCAAGAGGTCGTTACGGAGCTGTTTTGATCACCACAAAAAATGCGAAGAAGAAGGGATTCTCTGTTGAATTCTCCCAAAATACGATGATCACAGGAGGCTTTACCAATCTCCCGAAAACCCAGACTGAATACGGTAACGGTTCCCACGGAAAATATGAATTCTGGGACGGAGCTGATGGCGGGGTGAATGACGGAGATATGATCTGGGGACCCAAATTCGTTCCGGGTTTACAGATTGCACAGTGGAACAGCCCCATCAGAGATAAAGTAACAGGGCAGGTCGTTCCGTGGTATGGAGCTGTAACAGGAACTCAGTATGATGATAAATCAAGGTATGAAAGAGTTCCGATTGACTGGAAGTACCACGATAACTTAAATACTTTTTTAAAACCTGCAGTTATCAACAATAATAACTTTGCGATCAGCTACAGGAACAACAAAGACGTATACAGATTCTCGGGGAATTTCATGAATTATGATGACAGGGTTCCGAATTCATACCTTCAGAAATACGGAATCAACTTCTCTTCTGAAAACCATCTTGGTGAGAAGTTAATCTTTGATACAAAATTCAACTTCAATCAGGCCTTCACCCCTAATATTCCCAACTACGATTACAACCCAAGCGGACATATGTACACCATCCTGATCTGGATGGGAGGCGATGTAGACGGAAAGGCTCTGAAAAATCACATGTGGATTCCCGGAAAGGAAGGAAGAGCTCAGGCCAACTGGAACTATGCCTGGTACAACAACCCATGGTTCGGAGCTGAGTATTATAAAAATCAGAACAGAACCGATATTATCAATGCACAGACAGGCTTAGAGTATAAAGCAACACAGGATCTATCGGTAAAAGGGAAAATATCTCTTGTGGAAAACCACAGCAAAACGGAAATTTTGAGCCCTTATTCTTACTTCAATTATAGTGCGCCGAGAAGCGGAGGATATATTCTGAAAGATAATAAAACATGGAACCTGAACTATGATGTTTTAGCCACCTATAAGAAAAAAATATCTGAAAACTTTGATTTTACGATCAATGCCGGAGGTTCCGCCTTCTATTATAAAAACAACAACAATGAAAGGTCTACGGACGGATTAAAAATTCCTGAAGTGTATACTTTCGAAAACTCTATCGGAGCGCTGAAAAATTATACGTACCTGAAGGAAAAACTGATTTACAGTGCTTATTCTACCATTGATATCGGATTGTATAATGCTTTCTTCATCAATATTTCCGGGCGTAATGACTGGTCTTCCACACTGCCTAAAGCCAACAGGTCTTACTTCTATCCTTCTGCTTCCATCAGTGCGGTTATTTCAAACCTGGTAAAATTGCCGGAATCTATTAATCTGTTGAAGCTTTCCGCTTCCTGGGCAAAAGTAGCCTATGATTTCCAGCCTTATTCCATCAGAAATTATTACCTGAATAATCAGGGAATCACATTCAACGGAAATCCGACTTATTATTATCCAACGACCCTGAATGTGGAAAACTCTTTGAAGCCCGAGCAGACAAAATCTTATGAATTAGGGGTAAGCGCAGGTTTTCTGAATAACAGGATTACTTTAGATGCTACTTATTTCAGAACATTGGATTATAATAATATTCTTCAGTTCCCTGCCGCTGAATCATCCGGTTTCACCTCACAATATGTAAACGGGAATGAATATACCACAAAAGGTTTTGAAATCACTCTTGGTATGGTTCCGGTAAAAACAGCTGATTTCAGTTGGAAAACCTTAATCAACTGGAGTACTTATGAGCAAAAGCTGACTTCTATTTATGATAATATGCCCAACTACCAGAACATTAAGTTAGGGGAAAGAATGGACAGCTATTATGATTATACCTGGCAAAAGTCTCCGAACGGGAAAGTCATTCTTGATGCCAATTCAGGAATGCCGACAAGAGCTAATGCTCCGACTAACTTAGGACACTTCAATCCGGACTGGACTTTCGGTTTCAATAACTCCTTTAAATATAAAAAATTCACTTTAAATATCGGAATTGACGGAAGCATTGGAGGGATAATGAGATCGCAGGTAGTAGAAAAAATGTGGTGGGGTGGAAAACATCCTAATTCTATAGCGTACAGAGATCTTGAATACGCGAATCCGGGAACCTATTATTTTGTACCGGATGGAGTCAATTATAATCCTGCAACCGGTCTTTATACTCCGCACACGAAAGCCATCAGCTTCCAGGACTGGGCACAGAATTATCCATATCAGGCAAGAGTAACGCAGGATGAAAGTGAAGAATTTGCCAACGTTTTCGACAGAACCTTCGTTAAGCTGAGATCGGTAGTGCTGGAATACGATTTCTCTTCATTACTGAATCCGAAAGGAATGGTAAAAGGTTTCACGGCCAATATTTCTGCTTATAATTTAGCCATGTGGAAAAAATCAAAGAACCTTTACTCCGATCCTGATTTCCAGATCAGATCAGGGAGAAGCGGAGATGTCGCTAATGATATTCAGGATCCGTCCAGCAGATGGTTTGGAATCGGTTTTAATCTTAAGTTTTAACTAAAAAGTACGTCAAGACAATGAAAAATACTATAAACAAAATGAAAGCGCAAAAAGGTAAAACGGCAAAATGGCTGATGAAATCTCTGTTTGCCGCGGGATTGCTTACCTTGGCTTCATGCGAATCCAACCTTGATACCATCAATGAAAATCCTAATGACCAGGCCAGCATTGATCCTAAATATCTTTTGACCTACGTAGAAAAATACACTTTCCAGGTAAATGGAGATAATATGTATGCCTCAAGGATGATGATTGGTACCGATGGTGAAAATTCATATCAGTATATGAAATGGAATGATGCTTCTTTTGAAGTTTATACCAAAGGGTTGTTAAATACAGGGAAGATGATGCAGGAAGCAGAGAAAAGAGGAAATAAAAATTATCTGGCCATCGGAAAATTCTTGAGAGCCTATCATTTCTTCAATATCAGTTTAAAAGTCGGAAGCGCTCCTTATTCTGAAGCAGCCAAAGGTGAATCCGGAATTACACAGCCTAAATATGATTCACAGGAAGCCATCATGTTCGGAATTTTATCAGAGCTCAAAGAAGCCAATGATCTCATTAATACCACCGATAAAATTGAAGGGGATATTGTCTACAACGGAGACGCTTTAAAGTGGAAAAAACTGATCAACTCCTTCCGCCTGAAAATTCTTATTACTTTATCTAAAAAAACTACAGTAGGCAATTATAATATTGCTACAGAATTTGCTTCCATTGCAGGAAGCCAATCTATCATGACTTCCATTGCTGATAACGGTGAACTTAAGTTTGCTGATGCTGCAGACAGCCGATACAACATGTTTAACAACAGTGGATATGGTTCCAGTTTGTATATGGCAGATTATTTTATCAATATGTTCAAAGACAGGCATGATCCGCGTCTGTTCACCTTTGCGGCACAAACTACCGGAGCAAAGGAAGCCGGAAAAGCAATTACAGATTATACAGGATATAACGGAGGAAATCCTACTTCTCCCTATTCTGATAATGCTGCTTTGATCACTGCAAAAAATATTTCTAAAGTAAACGACCGTTTTTATAAAGACCCTACTAACGAACCTGCTTCTGTATTAAGTTATTCAGAACTTGAGTTTATCCTGGCTGAAGCTGCAGCCAGAGGATGGATTTCCGGATCTGCCAAAACACATTACGACAATGCTGTTAAGGCAAGTTTCAATTTTTATCAGACTTATGTAAAAAATCCGGGACAATATTTCTCAGGCTTTGATGTAAACCAATATCTTGCAACTCCTTTGGTAGTGTATAATGATGCTGATCCTTTACAGACACAGCTTGAAAAGATCATGACTCAAAAATACATGACGATGTTCCATCAGGCACAATGGACTTCTTATTATGATTATCTGAGAACTGGTTATCCAAATTATCCTTTAAAAACAGGAGTTCCGGCGCCTTTCAGGTTCAGATATCCGCAATCTGAATATAATTACAACAGCAATAATTTAAAAGCTGCTTTAAACGCTCAGTACGGAGGAAATGATAATATCAACTCCAAACCCTGGTGGTTACAATAAAAATCTGATTAATTTTATATAAAACAAAGAAACCGCAGGAAAATCCTATTAACTTGCGGTTTCTTTCTTATTACGATTGAACATGAACAGAAGAGAATTTTTAGAAAAATCAAGTCTTTTATTAGCGGGATTAGGAACGTCAGGAGTTCTGCATCCTTCCATTTTGAAAGCTTTAGCCATTGATCCGGCTGCCCAGTCTACATTTTATGATGCAGAACATGTTGTGATCCTGATGCAGGAGAACCGTTCATTTGATCATGCTTTTGGCGCTCTTAAGGGAGTAAGGGGCTTTCTGGATAAAAGAGCTTTTATAAAACAGGATGGACATTCCGTTTTTTTCCAAAAAAATGACGAAGGGAAATATGCTTCTCCCGCCCGCCTGGATTTAAGAAATACAAAATCTACCTGGATGAGCTCTTTGCCTCATTCATGGGCAGATCAGCAGAAAGCGCTGAACAAAGGGAAATTCGATCAGTGGCTTCAGGCAAAAGCCTCAGGAAATAAAGATTATAAAAATATTCCGCTGACATTAGGATATTACAACCGTGAAGACCTTCCGTTTTATTATCAGCTGGCAGATGCATTTACCATATTCGACCAGTATTTCTGCTCTTCACTCACCGGAACAACTCCCAACAGGCTATTCCTTTGGTCCGGAACATTAAGGGAGCAGCAAAATGGAAAAGTAAAAGCCAATGTTGTTAATGAAAACATTGATTATGATAAAGCAAGACAGGCCAAATGGAAAACCTTCCCTGAGATTTTGGAAGAACAGAATGTTTCATGGAGAATTTATCAGAACGAAATCAGTCTTCCAAAAGGAATGTCCGGCGAGCAAGAGGCCTGGTTAAGTAATTTTACTGATAACCCGATTGAGTGGTTTTCAAGATTCAATGTTAAGTTTTCAAAAGGATATTATGAAAATATTCCCAATATCATAAACTATCTGAAAAAGGAAATTGAAAAAAATCCTGATCAGAAAAAAAGACTGGAAGCCATGCTGGCTGAAGTTCAGGAAGATCAGGTGAAGTACCATCCTGACAATTATTCAAAACTTTCAAATGAAGAGAAAAACCTTCACGAAAAAGCTTTTACCACCAATGTAAATGATCCTGATTACTGGAAACTGGAGATCGGAAAAGATGAAAATGGAGAAAGGCTCGTAGTTCCTGAAGGCGATGTATTATTCCAGTTCCGTAAAGATGTGGAAGAGAAAAAGCTTCCATTGGTTTCATGGCTGGTAGCTCCGGAACATTTTTCTGATCATCCGGGATCACCATGGTACGGAGCCTGGTATATTTCTGAGGTTTTGAATATTCTCACCAAAGATCCTGAAACCTGGAAAAAAACAATTTTCATCATCAATTACGATGAAAATGACGGGTATTTTGATCATGTACTTCCTTTTGCCCCACCAGTGAATCCAAGCCAGCCCGTAGATATGAACGGAAAAGAAGGGGTAGAATATGTGGATAAAACTCAGGAATATATGAGCTCTCCTTCTTTGAAAAGCTATGAAAAAGTAGAAGGAACTGTCGGATTGGGTTACAGAGTCCCTATGATCATCGCTTCTCCCTGGACGAAAGGAGGTTTTGTCAATTCTGAAGTATCGGATCACACGTCTGTCCTGCAGTTTTTGGAAAAATTCATTATGAAGAAATTCAAAAAGGATGTCCGTGTAGAAAATATCAGTGACTGGAGAAGAGCGATATGTGGAGATCTTACATCAGCTTTCAATTCTTCCAGCGTGAAAGTTCCTCAGATGGATTATCTTGATCAGAAGGATTATGCTAAAACCATCAATGCAGCCAAAAATAAACCGGTTCCCAACCTGAAATGGTATTCTGAAAATGAACTGAATGAAAGTTTACTTGATATTCAGGAAAGAGGACTGAAACCTTCCAACCCATTGCCTTATCATTTCCATGTCAATCTGGAAGGGGAACAGATAAAAATGACCAATTTAAAAGAGAACGGCGTTCCGCTTTTAGTATATGACAGAACTCAATTCGATAATAATAATTATCATTTTTCATATGCTTTGTATGCAAAGCAGACGCTATCCCATACTGTGCATCCGGGAGCTTATGATTATGAAATTTTCGGCCCCAATGGCTTTTTCAGAAAATTTAAAGGAAATAAAACTGCAGAAACAGAGGTAATCTTGACGAATATGCCCTCAAAAAATCAGATTGAATTAATCATCAGAAATCATAAAAAGGAAAATTTTTCCATCCGTCTGGAAGATCTTTATACAAGAAGCGAAAGAACAGTTTCTGTACAAAAAACGGAAGAAAAAATCATTATTGATCTTGATAAATATAAAGGCTGGTATGATTTGAAGCTAAAATTAAACGATCATCTGTGGCACTTTGCCGGAAGAATAGAAACCGGAAAAGTTTCCGTTTCTGATCCGCATTGGGCTTAAAAACGCTTATAATATTGATAAAATACTGCACAACTTTGTGCAGTATTTTTTTTGAGTCATTTCACCTTATAATGCATTACATATGAGAAATAAACAGTTATAAAAAAATTGTGGTATATTTTTTTCAAAAGATGTTGAATTTTATTATCTTCACTTTACTAATTAACAGTGTCATGAAAAAACTAAATTTAACTATTGCAGCGTCTTTATTTGCGTTTGCTCTATGCGGGAATCTGAGTGCCCAAGATCTCGCTACAGATAACCATACGGTTACCATTTCTATTCCCGAAGTTGCATTGGTAGATATTGAGCCATCAGCAACAAAAAATATTACCCTTGGATTTACAGCACCTACTGAAGCAGGAAATCCCATTATTCCAGCTGCAGCCAACACGACTTTGTGGCTTAATTATTCTTCTATCAAATCTGTGGCAGACCCTACCCGTAACGTAAGCGTAAAAATGAACGCTATCATTCCTGGAGTAGATCTTAATATAACGGCGGCGGCGGCCACCGGAGCAGGAGCAGGTACATTGGGAACTTCCGCAGGACTGCTTACATTAACTGGTACTGACCAGACAATTATTTCCGGTATTGGAAGCGCTTATACAGGAAATGGAGCTAATAACGGTCACAATCTTACCTATGCAATCGCTGCAGGAAGTGGTCCTGGAGGGGTAGCCGCATATGCAGATTTACAGGCTACAGCTACTGTTGCTGCTACCGTTACGTATACGATATCAGACAATTAGAATTTAATTTAAATTCAATTTCGCGTTTCAAAAAACAAGAAGAAGTTGTTATTCAGTTTCTTCGTGGCTTTGTATTATTAATGATTTAACTCCAAACTTTACACAATGATAAAGCGTATCCTTCTTTTGATCACTCTGATTTTGCAGTTCAGCTTTTTACATGCCGGTATTGTGATTCTCAACGGACTTACGCATTCTTACAAAATAGAAAACGGAAAGGTTTATAAAGGAAAAGTTGCCATTGAAAACACGGGCAGCAATCCTCAAAGTGTAAAAATATTTTTACAGGATTATACCTACCATGCGGACGGAACGATCAATTATACAGCATTACGTACCAATAAACGAAGTAACGGAGAGTGGCTGAAACTCAACACTAATCTTGTTACCCTTAAAGGTAAAGAAAAGACTGAGATCTTCTATGAAATAACCATTCCCAATCAGGCAATGGATCCGGGAAGCTATTGGAGTGTGATTATTGTAGAGCCGGTAGAAGAGATAAAACCCAGCGACGGTAAGCCGGGAGTAAGTATCACTTCTGTTATACGATATGCCATTCAGGTAATTACAGATTTTGAAACAGAAAAGGCCCAACCGGACCTTAAGTTTGAAAGTGTAAAGGTGGAAAAACAGGAAGGAAAACAAACGGCAAAGATAGCAATAGCCAATAATGGTAATCTTTACTGTAAACCGACTGCTTCCATAGAAATCTATAACCAAAAAACGGGTGAGAAGGTGGGAACTTATTCAAGTTTAACAATGGGGCTGTTACCCGACACCTCCAAAACATTTTACATTGACATTAGTAAAGTACCCCCTGATAAATACAAAGCAGCTATTATAGCCACCGATGAAGAAGAGAATGCTTTTGCACTCAATGTGGAATTAGAAGTAAAGAATGATTAGAACTTGGACTTTATTTATTATCATATCACTATTCCCGGTATTTATTTTTTCCCAAGAGCAACCCAACAGGTTGATCAGTAAAAAAGATAGTTTATTGCCGGGAATGTCTACTTCTATTCCCTTCACATTCGAAAATAATTCGAAGGAAACCAAAACATATGATATTTCAGTTGTCACATCAAGTTCCTCAATCAATCCTATTCTGGCAAAAGGAGAATTTCAGATTCTTCCGTATGAAACATCAGTATATCTGGTTCCATTACGTGTCGGAACAGAAACAGGACAGGGTACTTATTCTGTAACCCTGAACATTACAGATCGTAGTAATGGAACAGCTTTTACAAAAAATTCAAAAATCGTAGTTTCCGGAAACAGAAAGCTTTTGGTAACGGCTTTAAATACCCCTGAATTTGTAAGAGCAGGAGAAACAATCCGTGCTTCTTTCCTTTTGAAAAATAATGGTAATGTTACAGAAAACATTTTTCTTGAAAGTAAAAATGCCGTAGTTGATAACGAGTCATCCCTTGTTCTTGCCCCCAATGAATCAAAAATTATTACGATTCACAAAGTAACAAGTCCTGAACTTGCTCAAAATGAATTTCAAAACCTAAATCTTTCGGTACACCCGAAGAGTCGTCCCAAAGAAATTCAGGATGTCTACGCAACTACTCAGGTAATTTCAGTAAAGCCATCTGAAAACGATATTTATCACAGACTTCCTGTTGCCCTCTCCCTATCTTTTATCGGAATGCAGAATATGGGAGTTTATCACGATGGTTTTCAGGGTGAAATCTATGGTAAAGGAACACTGGACAAGAATAATAAAAACCAGATTGAATTTAGAGCAGTTACTCACAATCCTGTAGAACTCAATACATTTACTCAATATGAAGAATATTTTGTGAATTATAAACGGAACAATCTTTCTATTCATTTAGGTGATAAAACCTACTCTTCATCCTATCTTACAGAATTTGCAAGATATGGGCGCGGGGCAGAAATTCGCTATGATTTTAATAAAATAAGCTTTGGGGGATTCTACAATCATCCCAGATTCTTCAGAGATATTAAAGATGAATTTAATATGTATTCAGCTTTTAAAATCCGGAAAGAGTCCGAAATTTCTGTGGGCTATCTCTACAAAACCCCGAGGAAGGAAGAAATCAGATTTGGAGATGTAAGACTTGATTCAGATGCTCATCTACCATATGCTAAAGGAAAATTCAAAGTGTCAAAAAATATCAATCTTTCCGGAGAACTGGCATATAGTACAACGAAGAACACTGATGGAACAGCTTATTTATTACAGGCAGAAGCTGTATTTAAAAAATTAAACGGAAGTCTGATGTATATGAGAGCCAGCCCTGATTTTGCCGGATATTTCACCAATACCAATACCTTTAACGGTAATATTTATTATAATATCACCAAAAAAATCAGCGTATTTGCCAATTATATGCAGGATGCCAAAAATTTCCAGAGAGATACATTGCTACTGGCCGCCCCGTACAGAAAGTATTTTCAATATGGAGTGCAATACAAATATATTCCTACTGGTTTCATCATCCTGAATAATGGATATCAAACTTATAAAGACCGTTTGGAACCAAAGCAGTTTGATTACTATGAACGTTACTTCAAGGTGAGTATTAATCAGCAAATAGGAGTTTTCCAGGTCAATCTGGATGGACAATTCGGTAAAACAGATAATTATATGACTGGATTTAGTGGAAATTCCAGTTTTTATTCTGCGAATCTTTCATTTCAAAAATTCAGTACCTCATTTAACATCTTCGGAAGTTATGCTATAAGCTCAAGATATCAGCTTCAAAACCAGAGAAATTTTTATTACGGAGCGAGAATCTTCAGCAAGTTTTCTGATAAGACCAGCTTAAGTATCTTTTATCAGAACAATTACATGCCAGAGGAATATTTTAAAGACAGAAATCTGTTTGAGCTTCTTTTTCATCAACAGCTGTTTCAGGGGAACGAACTTGATCTTTCCGGAAGGTATTCACTACAAAGAGGGGAAATCGGAGATAAAGATTTTATATTTTCCATGCGCTATACCTGGCGCCCCAACGTTCCTGTACAAAAAATTGCCGAGTATATTTCACTGTCCGGAAATGTCAGCAGCTTAGGATTAAAAAAAACAGAAGGAATAAGACTAATACTTGGAAGTTATCTGTCTGTTACGGATAAGGATGGAAATTATATGTTTAAAAATGTTGTTCCCGGCAACTATTTTCTTGAAATAGACCGTTCCACGACAGAAATCAATGATATTCCAACCCAGACTTTTCCTGCAGCGCTTTCATTACTCAATAAGGAAAATACATTTAATTTCGGATTAACAACAGCGGCGACTGTTCAGGGGCATGTTAAGTTCCTGGAAACCGGAGATAAAGATCAAAATGATTTTGGCCAGCTGCCATCTGCTAAAGGAAAGAAGAAAAAAGAAAGTATTATTGTGGAAGCTACCAATAACGATCAGACTTACCGTAAAGTATGCAACATAGGAGAAGATTTTGATTTCACCTATCTGCGTCCGGGAGACTGGACTGTGAAAGTTTACCGCAATGGATTGGACAAGCGTTATAAAATTTCAACGGACAAATTTATATTTACTTTACAGCCTTCGGAAACAAAGAAAATAACAATCAATGTTGTCAAACAGCAGATAGAGATCAAATATCAAAAGGAATCCTTGAAAGTAGGATATAATGAAATAAAAAAGAAGAGATGATTCTGATCCGTACCCTATTATTAATTGCATTTTGTGTTGTATCCGGGCCAATCTATTCCCAGACCGCAAATACTACTGTTAGTCTTACATTGCCTGTAGTAACTTTAATGGACATTGAGCCTACAGGAAGTATTGTGTTAAATTTTACAGCTCCTACAGAAGCTGGAAATGCTGTTGGAGCACCGACTCCCAATACATCAAAGTGGATAAACTATACATCTGCTATTGCTTCCGGAGGACTTACAAAAAGAATTACAGCATCTGTGAATCAAGTTATTGCCGGAGTCAATATAAGGCTGCAGGCAGCTGCGGCTTCCGGAGCAGGAGGCGGAACATTGGGAACATCTGCAGGACAGGTTACCCTTACTACCACTCCTACTACCATTATTAGCGGTATTGGTGGAGCATATACTGGAAACGGGGCCAATAATGGTCATGGACTTACCATATCGCTTTCCACCAACACGTATGCCAATTTACAGGCACAAGCCAATACAGCAATTGTCATCACCTACACCATCACAGAATAAAATTAAAAAATGAAAATAGAAAGCCCGTTTTTAAAAAAACAGTTCTTAAAAAAATATCTATATATTATTGCTTTAATAGCAGGTGCTTGCCTTAAAGGGCAAACTATAAACATTGCAGGAACGAGCTGGACTGCCAGTGTACCTGCCATTACGGAGGCAGGAAGTAACTATATCGGGACCTATGAGAATCCTTCTCAGTTAACACTATCAGGCAATTTACCAGGATCTTTTCTGAATGTTCTTTCAGCCTCAGGTGCTAAAATATCCATGCAGCTTGCTCCAACGTCCTGGAACAGCTCTTTGAAACTCTATGCGAAAAGAAGTGGAGGTACTACTAAGATAAATGGACTTTGCCTGGGATGCACCGCAACAATTACTGGTGGAACGGCCAATTATATAGAAATACTTCAAGCCAGTGCCGTAACGCTATCAACTATTACTTTTACAGGATTATTAGGAATCAGCAATAGTGTAGATTACTCAGCTATTAGTGTACAATTAGAGATTAGTGGCGTTTCTGTAACAATTCCTGCGGCGGCTTATAGTACTCAGGTAGTTTTTACAATTGGAGCCAATTAAACTCCAAAGCCAATCCATATCCAACTTATCATAATTAATTGAACAATCCATTTAAAGATATATTCAGTCAATTTGTATATAAAAAAACAATCCTTTTCAAAATCAGAAAAGAATTGTTTTTTTTAGTATGTAAATTTAATTAATGTTTGGCCCACCAAAGAGGAGTCAGTACAGCATCCGTACCACCAAGTAATTGCACAGCTTTATCATATCCAGACTGATCAGTATTTCTGAAAGTACTTGGATATCTTAATCTCTGAGGGAAGTTCTGAATAGAATTCGTCATATAGTTTCCTGAGCTCAGATTAGGAAGGTTGGGCAATGGAGTTTCAATGGCGGGGTTTTCAAAAAACGGCAGCCCAAGTCTTCTCTGATCATTCCAGGATTCTAACGGTAGCCAAGGCATATTGGCAATATATTTCTGGGTAATAATCTTTGTCAGTTTATCATTTTTTACCGATCCGTTCTTATAAATGGTATTCACAGGATATTTAATTTCAACAGAAACCAAGTTCCCGGTTACAGGATCTTTATATTTCATGGTATGGCTTGCTCCCGGTTCTGTAATATGACTATAAGAAACAGAAGTACCGTCACGGTTATAATCCGTTGAAGCAATATATTGACCATAGAATTGTGAAACTCCATTATAAACAAAACTTTCCTGAATTCCTTTATTATATGCAGCTTCATCACTCATTGGAACTGTCCAGCCTTTCAATGCAGCTTCCGCCAGAAGGAAATAGGTTTCCCAGCTTGCAAAAAATATTCTTGCATTCTTACTTTCCCTGTACTGCTTACCTAAAGCCGGCATACATCCTACTACATTTCTCAAGCCGTTTCTCTGTCCTTTTACTCCCCAGTTTCCAATAGTATAGGCATTCCAGGTATTTACGGTATTTACTGTTATTTTAGAATTGTCTTCAAACGTAAGATCTCCGTGATTGGTAGTTGCCTGATTGGTATACGTGGGATACAATGAGTAAACCGGGCTTGTAAGATCCCCCGGAATATAGAATGTTTTATAGGCTCTCGGATCGATTTTATTAGGTAATCCGTCCAGCCAGTATCCTGCACTTGGGTCGTTAGTCATTGTAGTGAACTGTTGATCATATTTTATACCAATATAATCAGATGCTTTTACCTGTGTATGTTGAGCTGCTGGTAATTGGTCTGTAGAATTTACTCCTCCCAGGCCAATGTATAAATTATTAAGGGTTGCTGATAAAATCTGAGAGTTCCATTCTCTGGACATTACACCTGTCAGCGCATCCCATCCCGGTTTTTCAGCAACTTTAAAATTATCTGCACTTGTAGCGATAAACATATTTGAATTTGCCGCTGCTTCAAATTCTGTTTTTGCTTTTGAAGGATCTACTTCGGCGATTCTCATGGCAATTCTCATCCTCATAGAGTTGGCATATTTTACCCATTGAGTCCAATTAAACCCATACACCATATCATAGGCATTAGCATTGGATGGTACTCCCTGGGTTGTTTCCATTTTGGCGACTGCATCTTTCAATTCTTCCAAAATAAAATAATACACTTCTTTTTCAGAATTAAAAGTAGGATTCGTTCCCTGAAAAGCGTGAGTAGGTTGAGGTCCGAAATTATCCGAAAATTCACTCATTAAATAAGCTCTCCAGATTCTGGAAACCTGAATGACATTATCATAATAAGGTTTTCCCTGCCCGGCCGCCTTTTTTTCATTAGCCAACTGAATGGCTGCATTCGCATTATTCAGCCAATCTGAAATGTATTTCCAGTATTCGGAAGTCCAGGAATCATCGTAAGTTCCACCTGCAATTCCGGTTGTCAAATGCTGTCTCGCTGCCGTTTTCCAGTATAAAACAAAAACACGTTCTGCAATGTTAGGATCCTGCTGGGCACCGAGAATTGAGTTATTTAATAAATATTCGGGTTCTGCCTTATTAGCGTCTACGGCAAACGGGTTATTATTAATGTCTTCAAAATCATTGCATGAAGTACATAGTAAACCAATCGTAAAAAATGATAAGATATATTTTTTCATTGTTTCAGTTGTTAATTAAAAGCCTAAAGTGATTGTAAATAAGTAAGATCTTGAAGTAGGAAAAGCAAGGTTTTCAAATCCTGTAGCATTAGAATTAATTGCGAATACAGATTCCGGGTCGACTCCTTTAGCTTTACTATAGATCATCCATACGTTATTGGCCGTAAAAGCTACTTTAGCACTCTGTAAGGCTAGTTTTTGGAAAATACTTTTAGGAAAATTATATGTCAGCTGAATATTTCTTAAACGAATATTGGTAGCATCATAAATGTTTTGCTCTGTAATTCCTAAGTTTCCGGATGTTACAGCTCCCCAATAATCCTGTTGAGTAATTTCTTTGGTATTTGCTGTATAACCGCCATTTCCTTCCACTACGGCATCCAAAATCATATTATCACGTTTTCCTCCGGGTGCAGTGTCTGCAGCAAGTCCATTCGCTTGTAATGCTGCTTGTGTTGCAGAGAAAAATTTACCTCCGATTCTTCCGTCAATTAAAAATGAAAGTCCGATATTTTTATAAACAAAGCTGTTTGTAAAACCAAACAAAGCTCTCGGGGTTTGATCTCCTAAATAATATTGATCGGGCGTTGCCTGCGGTAATCCGTTTTGATCCACAATCAATTTTCCGTAATAAGGACTGCTGGTATCTTCTACTCTTAAGAATTTTGTTCCGTAAATGGCTCCGTAAGGTTTTCCTACTTCTGCGAAGAAAGCAACGTTATCAAAACCTGATAAAGGATATTTTGAAACAATCCCGTCAATTTTATCGATGTTGCTTTTTAACGTTGAAAAATTGGCATTAACATTCCATACAAAGCTTTCCTTCTTAAAGATATCCGTATTCATTACGAATTCAAACCCTTTGTTATGCAACCCTCCTGAATTAATCATCATTCTTTCATATCCGGAAAGTGGATTTATCGGAATGGCTATAAGCTGATCGGTGGCATTATTATTAAAATAACTTACATCCAGAGACACTCTGTCAAAAAACTTCATGTCTGCTCCAACTTCAAAAGTTTTAAGCTTTTCCGCATGTAAATCCGGATTAAAAAGTATCTTGTTCCTTGCAAGTACAATATGTCCGTTTGGATCAGTGGAAGCAATATATGTATTGTACAAGCTGTGAGGAGGTAAAGAGTTACCCACAATTGCGTAGGCCGCGCGAAGCTTAGCAAATGTTAAGGCATTTAAAGTAGTACCATTTAATTTTTTCAGCATATCTGTCAAAACTAATGAAGTACTCACAGAAGAATAAAAATAAGACCTGTTATTTATATTCAAAGTAGAAGACCAATCATTTCTTGCTGTAGCATTCAGAAACCAATATCCGTCATAATTAATTTCAGCAGCAGCAAATACTGAATTAATTTTTTTCCACATATCAACTTCGGTTGTTGTAACAGAAGCAAGATCACTCGTATTAGACGTACTGAAAACATTGGCAATAACGAGATTTTGTGTGGAAAAATATAATGCTTTATCCCTGCTTTCCATCATCTGTCCATAAACAGAAAGCGATCCTCCCCATTTACCAACAATATCATCTTTTTTAGCATTAAGACTTATGATATAATTATTTTCATAAAACTTTTCCTGACCGGTAGAGTAAGAATTATTACGTCTGGATCCCGTCCAAACCCTGGCATCCGTATTTAAAGAATAAAAATCCGTTCCTAATCTTACATCTGCGCTCAGCCAGTTATTAAATTGATATTTAAGATACCCGTTTAATAAAAACCTGTCTTTTTTATCAGCGTTCAATGCATTATAAGCAGTCCAATAGGGATTAATTCCATTAGAGGTTATCCAGCGCGATGTCACTCCATTTTGCATCTGCCCCTCACGATAATCTCTTATATCAACATTTTGAGGCATCAGAAGGATTGCTGGGTAGTAATTCCCGTCACCTTGCCCTGCAGAGGGTCTGTTTGTACCTTTAACACTCATATATTGAGCTTTCACCTCAGTAGTCCATCTTTTATTAGCCCCAAAATTAGAATTCATTTTCGCCATAAAATTGAACCTCTCATATTTTGAGTTCGGAATCTGGCTATTACTGCTTAAATAATTAGCAGAAGTGTACAAGCTTGATCCTTCACCAATGTTCTCCTGAAAGCTCAATGTATGCTGAGAATTAGTTCCTGTCTTAAAAAAGTTTTTTAAGTTATCGTGGACTGTCATATTTGAACCTTCAAAAGTCGGTCCCCAGGAAGTTGTATTGTCGGTCCCTTGAGGATTGACCAAACCATTACTTCCTTGTGCGAAACTATGCTGCAAATCAGGTTTCATAAAAATATTTTCAAAACCTAAGCTTGTAGAATATGTAATTCCTAATCCCCCTTTTCTTTTACCCGTTTTTGTAGTAATCAAAATAACACCGTTTCCACCTCTGGAGCCATAAAGAGCAGAAGCAGCACCACCTTTCAGAACAGAAAGACTTTCAATGTCGTCCGGATTGATATCACTTAGACCATTCCCCATATCAAGATCCGGATTCCAGAAATCGTTATTAGAATCTTTTCCATTCTGCTTAGCCTTTGATCCTAAGCTATTACTTAACGGAACTCCATCTACCACAATAAGAGGTTGATTATCTCCTGTAAACGAATTAAATCCCCGCAGGTTAATTTTGGAGGAAGAACCTGGTCCAAAACTTCCTTTAATCACTTGTAACCCGGCAACTTTTCCTGCTAACGCATTGGTAACATTATTTTCTTTGGCGTCAACAAGGGTTTGTCCTTTCACATCCTGGAAAGAATATCCAAGCGCTTTTTTTTCTTTTTTTACACCATAAGCTGTAACAACTATTTCGTCAATCTTTGACGCTTTAGTTGAATCACTTTGTGCATACAATCCACCGAAAAAGAATAAGGATTGGAGCAGTCCAACCTTAAAAATGGTTTTTTTCATAAAAATTAGATTTGGTATATATTTAACAATATCACTAGATATTTCAACAAATAAACGTAATTATCATTAAATTAATATACAATCATTAATTATTTATGCCAAATCTATTAATAAAAGCAACCAAATTATTCTAATCACAACATATTCAATCATTACTATGAGTGTAAAGCTTTTGATACTTAAATAATTAAGTAAAATTTAAAGTTAAAAGAGCTCTAGTCTGAATCTTGTACTTTGTGGGGATTGAGTTGAATAAAATAATGGATTTGTCTAGATTCCTATGGAGTGACTGTTGTAAATGATCAGCTTAAATCGTGAGTTCATATATCCCCAATCGTATCATTCCGCAGGAATCCAGCCTCCTTTATTAGAGTCTTTATGATTTTTTTAACTCAGACGGTTTGATACTGTAAAATTGTTTGATGATACTTTGTTGAGACTCCTACGGAGTGACAATTGGAGTGTATGCTGTCCAGCATAAGTAATCAATGATAGGTGATAGTTGATCAATCATAGTTGATTGATGTATCGTTTATCAATTATTACTTATTGCTTATAAGCTTA
>NZ_JCAIOM010000029.1:0-44747 GCF_059587025.1 Chryseobacterium sp. DZ-32 | reverse complement strand
AGGGTAAAAATCAAAGACGTTCACCCTACGCAAGCTAACTCAAGGTCGCTTTTATAAATATAAATGTATAAAAAATAATTTGGAAGTTAACACAGAATCTAAAGCCGGATGAATTTTAATTTTTTTGATAAAAGGGCTAAAGCCCACCCCTATTGAATATCTAAAGAATTTTGTCTGATTTGCAAGAAATATAATAATTACCCCAGCATCAATTCTCTTTCAATTCCAATCTCCTGAAGAAAAACTTCATCATGGGAAATCACCAGTAGAGTTCCATGATAATCTTTTATAGAATTGGTGAGAATTTCCACATTCTGGAGATCTAAATTATTCGTAGGTTCATCAAGGATAATCATATCGGGTGCTTTATTACTGATGGAAAGCCCACAAAGAAGCAACCGTAAACGCTCTCCACCACTTAGTATTCCACATTTTTTGTCCCAGGTATCTTTCCAAAATAAAAATCTGGACAGTAATGTTTTCACTTCGGATTCCTGCATGGCATTGTCATTGAAAGTCTGTACAAAATCGTAAAGCGTTGAATCATTATTAATAAGGGAATATTCCTGGTCAATATAGATACTGTTGAATTCTGTCTTATTTATTTTTCCTTCCGAAGGTTTAATATTTTCCAACAGAAGCTTTATCAGGGTAGTTTTTCCGGAACCGTTTGAGCCTTTCACTGATATTCGGTCTCCGCTTCGCACCTCCATACTGATGTTTTCTTTCCAGAGTTTTTCTTTTCCGTAAGTGAAATTAATATCTTCAACGGTAACAAGGATCTTTCCTGAATGTAGATTGGAATCATTAAAATTAACTTTCATCTGATCAGAATTCTTTAAGGAGGAACGCAGATCTCTTAAGTCACCGGAAATACCACTAATTTTCTCTGCGTGTAGACTTTTAAGTTTTGAACTGTTTTTTTCCGCATTATTCCGAAGGGTATTCATCATAATCCTTGCTACTCCGGATTTTTCCTGCTTGCCTTTACCTCGTGCATCCAGCTTTTGTTTTCTTTCCAGGGTTTCCCGTTCTTTTTCTTTTGCTTTTTTTAAAGCCCGCTCTTTGGAATGGATATCATTTTGCAATGCTTCCTCCTCCACTTCTTTCTGTTCGGCATAAAAGTCATAGTTTCCACCATAAGTTGCAATTCCCTGATTACTTAACTCAAATATGGTATCCACAAGATTGAGCAAAGTACGGTCGTGGCTTACGATAACCACTGTTGCATCTGTTTTGTCAATAAGATCATACAAGAGTTTTCTTCCTTCCCTGTCCAGGTGATTGGTCGGTTCATCCAATAAGATAATATCAGGTTGGTTGATCTGAATTCCAGCAAGAAAAACTTTAGTCTTCTGTCCTCCGCTCAGGTCTTCCAGTTTTTGAGTTAATTCAAAATTTTCGAGACCCCAATGCTCCAAAGCATTCTGGCATCTTTCTTCAATATCCCAGTCGTCATTGAGCGTTTCAAAATATATTTCGTCCACCTCACCATTGGTAATTTTTTGAAGAGCATGGAGTTTCTGATCTATCCTCAGGCATTCTGCAATGGTAAGATCATTTAAATTTCCAAACATCTGCGGTACATAAAAGATATTACCCTGGATATTGGTATTGCCGTTTAGAGGCTGTATTTCTCCCGCGATTATTTTCAGCAGGGTTGATTTTCCCACTCCATTACTCCCTACCAGAGCAGATTTGGTATGATACTGTATTGTTAAATTGATATGATTAAATAGAAGATTTCCTCCCGGAAACCCAAAGGATATATTTTGCAGTAAAATCATGATTTCTTTCTTAATAAAGGTTGAACACCAGCAACATTGTTGTTACCGTTTTATTGAGTCTGAAAGAAATGATATCCTACATGTCTGTTTTTTTGGGTTTTGAAAGAACAAAGATACTCATTTTTCTGAATATTTGTTTTTATCAATAATCAGGACATTTATCATTATCCTTTTCTTCCTTATTTCAAACACCTGCTTTTAATCCCTTTCAAAATCCTTTTTTTAAGGCTATATCATTCTATCTAATTAAAAATCTTATCATTCTTACTATTTAAACATACTTCGCTGTAATATTCAATTTTGTTGTTGCAATACCTTTTAACTTTCGAACTGACAAAAACAGGAAAGTATTTTAATCAAAAATCCGTAACTTTGCCAACTACTAAAAATTTTATGGAAAGCATTAAAGTTCACGACAAAACTTTCGTTCCTTATTTAAAGGATGCCGAAATTCAGGAAATTGTAAAAGAGACAGCGTTAAGAATTTATGAAGATTACAAGGACGAAGTTCCTGTTTTCATAGGGGTTTTAAATGGGGTGGTGATGTTCTTCTCAGATCTTTTAAAATATTACCCGGGAGAATGCGAAATTGCCTTCATTCAAATGAGTTCTTATGTAGGAACTGAGTCTACAGGGATCGTTTATCAGAAAATGGAGCTTACCAAAGATGTAAGAGACCGTCATATTATTCTTGTTGAAGATATTGTAGATACAGGAAATACCGTTGAAAGTCTTTTCAAATATTTCAAAGAAACACAACGTCCTAAATCTGTAAAACTGGCTAGTTTCCTACTGAAACCGGAGATTTACAAGAAAGATTTCAAACTGGATTATATCGGAAAGGAAATTCCTAACAAGTTTGTGCTTGGATATGGACTGGATTATGACGAATTGGGTAGAAACCTTCCGAATTTATATCAGCTGGAAGACGGACAAATCAACCATTAAACGCTGTTGGCTATTAGCTGATAGCTTTTAGCTTAAAATTATATAAAGAAATAAATTTAATAATAACTTAAAAAAGCTGAAAGCAAAGAGCAAACCGCCAAAAGCCTAAAGCCAGAAGCAAAATGCCAATTGCCTAAAGCGAATCAACATTATGATAAACATTGTTCTGTTCGGCCCTCCAGGAAGTGGAAAAGGAACACAAGCTCAGAATCTGATCGAAAAATTCAATTTAAAACAGGTTTCAACAGGTGATCTTTTCAGATACAACATGAAAAATGACACTGAACTTGGAAAACTGGCTAAATCATACATCGATAAGGGAGAATTGGTTCCGGATCAGGTAACAACAGATATGCTGATCGATGAGATCAAAAAACCAACTGATACCAACGGTTTTATTTTTGACGGATATCCAAGAACAACTGCACAGACAGAAGCTTTGGAAACAATCGTTAAAGAAGTACTGAATGACGAGATTGATATCTGTCTTTCATTGGTGGTAGAGGACAAAATTTTGGTGGAAAGACTTCTGAAAAGAGGTGAAACCAGCGGAAGATCAGACGACAGCAATGTAGAGATCATCGAAAACAGAATTAAAGAATATTATACCAAAACAGCAGAAGTTGCCGAGCTTTATAAGAAGCAGGGAAAATATGTAGAGGTAAATGGTGTTGGAGAAATTGATGAGATTTCCCAAAAACTTTTCGCTGAGGTAGAGAAAATTAAATAATCGGGATATGGCAGGGATAAGAAATTTTGTCCTGTAGCCTGAAGCCCGCAACACAAACTATATGTCTAACTTTGTAGATTACGTAAAGATCCATTGTAAAAGCGGACACGGAGGTGCTGGTTCTGCCCACCTTCGCCGTGAAAAGTATATTCCTAAAGGTGGTCCTGACGGAGGCGACGGAGGTCGTGGAGGTCATATCATCATGAAAGGAAATGCCAATGAATGGACTTTGCTTCCACTCCGATACACCCGTCACGTAAAAGCAGAACGTGGTGAAAACGGAGGAAAAAACCAGCTTACCGGTGCCTACGGAGCTGATGTTTATATTGAGGTTCCGGTGGGAACTATTGCCAAAAATGAAGAAGGCGAAATTATTGGTGAAATTTTAGAAGACGGACAGGAAATCATCCTGATGCATGGTGGTAAAGGAGGGTTAGGAAACGAGCACTTCAAGTCTTCTACGAATCAGACCCCAAGATATGCACAGCCAGGTCTTCCGGGAGAAGAAGGGTATATCGTTTTCGAGCTTAAAATTTTGGCAGATGTAGGTCTGGTTGGGTTTCCAAATGCCGGAAAATCTACACTTTTAGCATCTGTTTCTGCGGCAAAACCAAAAATTGCCAATTATGCCTTTACGACACTGACTCCTAACCTCGGAATTGTTGATTACAGAAATTACAAATCATTTGTAATGGCTGATATTCCGGGTATTATTGAAGGAGCAGCAGAAGGAAAAGGTTTAGGACACAGATTCCTGAGACATATCGAAAGAAACTCTATCCTTTTATTCTTAATTCCGGCTGATTCTGAAGATCATTTCAATGAGTTTAAGATTCTTGAAAATGAACTGAAGGAGTACAATCCTGAACTTCTGGATAAAGATTTCATTATTTCCATTTCAAAATCTGACCTTTTGGATGATGAACTGAAAAAGGAAATTGCAGCAGAGTTCCCGGAAAACAAACAGCCTCTGTTCTTCTCAGGTGTTACCGGAGAAGGTCTCATGGAACTTAAGGATGCGATCTGGAAACAGTTGCACGGATAAAATATTGATTTATCAGTTGTAAAAACTGCGTCATAAAAAACAGCCTCAGATTTCTCTAAGGCTGTTTTTTTTATAATGAATTTTCTTCTGTTAAATATTATTTTAAACCATTAGAAGGGTTTACGAGATCAAGTAAAATTAAGTTCAATTATTCCGATTTTAAGCGTGAAGTGAGACTTTGTTCTTAATATCTTCATCCGAATCTTAATGGTTCAATAAAAATTAAACTGATTTAACATAAAAACAAAAGAAAATTTTCTCTTTTGGAACAATTATTGGGAGATCCTCTGAAATTGAAAAAAACTATGAAATATTTGCTAGCCATTTGTGCATTTGTATTTTTAACATCCTGTACAACCTCTCAAAAAGTAAATTCAAAATATGCTGCCATTGAATATGAGGCGACTCCATGTTTTGGATTTTGTCCTGTTTTTAAAATGACCATCAATGCGGACAGAACTGCAGTCTTTGAAGCGGAACATTTTAATTTTAATGATAAACCTTCAAAAGATGAGTTTTCAAAGCCGCGTGAAGGAACTTTTAAAGGAACCATTAAAGAAGAGGATTACAATAAATTAATCAGCTTGCTCGACGGATTAAATGTAAAAGCATTAAATGATAAATACGGCGAACACAATATCACCGATCTTCCAACCTCTTATTTAAGAATCAAATTTGCTGACGGAACTTCAAAAAATGTGGAAGATTATGGAAAACGTGGAAGCGAGAAACTCTCAGAAGTGTACCAGTTTTTTGAAAATCTGAGAAAAAACCAGGAATGGACTAAAGTGAAATAAGCCTTATAAAAATATTTAAACTATCTTTACCGCAATAATTCCTTCTTTTGGGAGGAATTATTATTTTACAGAACTATTAACCATTCAAAAAAACATGAAGAAGAACATTTTTATCGCTCTGGCATTTGTTTTATCAACAATAAGTAATGCACAAACAACTTCCGAATCTATGAGCTTTGGAGTAAAAGGAGGATATACCTTATCCAGCATGAAATTCTTTAACACACAACTCGATTCAAAATCTTATTTCTACGCCGGAATCCTGGCCGAGCAACCTTTGTCCTCTAAATTTGGCTTGCAGGCTGAAGTATTATATACACAACTGGGTGGTAAAGACGCTTATCCCTGGTATGAGCTGGTAGGCAACGAAGTGGTAAACATGGGTAACATGAACTTTAATTATAAATTCAACCAGATACAGGTTCCCATTTCAGTAAAATATTATATTGTTCCGGAGCTTTCTGCTTCTGTAGGGATGAACTTAGGATTTAATATATCATCCAAAGTAAAAATGAATACTGTTTTTGATGAGGCTGAAACGCACAATTACGAATCTTTAAAAACCTTGAATTTATTTCCTTTTCTGGGTGCAGAATATAAGATTAATCAAAAGTTTTTTGTTGACGCCAGATACAATTTCAATTTTATAGAAATGAATAAAAGCAATGCAGTTCCCATTAAAATGGGATTTCTTCAGGCTGGCGTAGGATATAGATTTAAATAAACTGCAGATATCTAACAGAAAAAAATGGCGGCTCACATTCGGGCGGCCATTTCTGTTTTTCAATAGGCAATAAGTATAAAAAAGTGGAAAAAGATACTTAAAAATATTTAGACTACCTTTGCAGAATGTAATTCTTTCAGACTGAAGGAATTTTTATTTAAATTTTAAAATAATTCATTTGAATTTTACAGACTTAAACTTAATAGAACCTATTGCAAAAGCAATCCAGGAGCAGGGCTACACGACTCCGACTCCTATCCAGGAAAGATCTATTCCTGATATTTTAGAAGGCAGAGACTTTTTAGGTTGTGCGCAGACAGGAACAGGAAAAACAGCCGCTTTTTCCATCCCTATCCTACAGAATTTATCCAAAAATAAAATTCCCAATAAACATATAAAAGCCTTAATCCTTACCCCCACCAGAGAACTGGCCATTCAGATTGAGGAAAACATTAATGCTTACGGTAAATATCTTCCGTTAAAACAACTTGTTATTTTCGGAGGCGTAAAACAAGGAAATCAGGAAGCTGCTTTGAGAAAAGGGGTTGATATTCTGGTAGCAACACCAGGAAGACTTCTGGACTTTATTGCTCAGGGAATCATCAGCCTGAAAAACCTTGAAATTTTTGTTCTTGATGAAGCAGACAGAATGCTGGATATGGGATTTGTACATGATGTAAAAAGAGTTATTAAACTTTTACCTCAGAAGAGACAGACTTTATTCTTTTCGGCAACAATGCCGGCTGAAATTCAGAAACTGGCTAATTCTATCCTGAATAATCCTGTGAAAGTGGAGGTAACTCCGGTTTCTTCTACAGCAGATACCATCAAACAATCTGTATATTTTGTAGAAAAAGATAACAAACTGAATTTGCTTTCTCACATTCTTCAAAATGATATTTCAGATTCTGTACTGGTTTTTGCCAGAACGAAGCATGGCGCGGATAAGATTTCAAGAAAACTTCAGAAAGATAATATCTCTGCAGAAGCGATTCACGGTAACAAATCTCAGAATGCACGACAAAATGCGTTGAACAATTTCAAATCCGGAAAAACAAGGGTTCTTGTGGCGACAGATATTGCAGCCAGAGGAATTGATATTGATGAATTGAAGTTCGTAATCAATTTTGAACTGTCTGATGTTTCTGAAACCTATGTACACAGAATCGGAAGAACAGGAAGAGCCGGAGCTGAAGGAACCTCTATTTCTTTTGTAGACGGACTTGATCTTCTGAATTTAAAGAATACAGAAAAGCTGATCGGCAAAAAAATTCCTGTGATCAAGGATCATCCGTTCCATACAGATGATCTGGTGGCACAGAAGAGGGATTCGAATAATAAACCTGTTCCTGCCGGCGGCGGAAAGCCCAAAACAGAAAACAGTAATAATTCAAGGTCTAATAATAACCGTAAAAAGCCTTCTGCGGGAGCTTCTCTAGGTTTTAAAAAGCCTAAGAATAAGAATTTCACAAGAAAAAAATAAAAAATAAACCCCTTTTCAGTGTTGAAAAGGGGTTTATTTATCTTATTATTAAAGCTTATATTGCTTAACTTGGCTGAATTCGGGATAAGAATTGCAGGTTTTAATAGAGTCTGGAAGCTGGGAGCTGGAAGAGGGAAGTTATTGAGGTTATAACAATAACTGCCAGAAATTATAAGACTAACAGTAACCTCCAGCTTCTGTCTTCCAGCTTCCAGCCGCTTTACTTAAAAAGATTTTTTGCATTCTCTGTTGTGATACGGTCTATCTCTGTAAAGTCTTTTCCATAAATATTCACCAGTTTTCCGGCTACCAGATCAAGATAAGAACTTTCATTTCTTTTGCCTCTGTGAGGAACCGGTGCGAGATAAGGAGAATCTGTTTCCAGAACAATTTTATCCAATGGAACTTCGTTCAGAAACTGATCTATTTTTCCATTTTTAAAAGTGACTACTCCACCGATTCCTAAGATAAAATTAAGATCAATAGCATGTTGTGCCTGTTCCAGATTCCCTGAAAAACAATGGAAAATTCCTCTTAATTTAGGATGTTTTTTTCTTTCTAAAACCTCAAATGTCTCATCAAAACTTTCTCTTGTATGAATGACAATTGGAAGATCTTTTTCTATGGCCCAGTCGATCTGCTGCTCAAAGGCTTTCACCTGAATATCGAGTGTTGTTTTATCCCAGTACAGATCTATTCCGATCTCTCCTATCGCAGGAAAATGTCTTTGATCAAGATAATTTTTTACGATTTCAAGTTCTTTTTCCCAGGATTCCTGTTTTACATAACAAGGATGTAATCCCATCATAGAAAAAATCTGCCCCGGATATTCTGTTTCCAGCTGCAGCATTTTCTCATGAGACCCTGAGTCAATAGCCGGAAGGTAGAATTCTGTAATTCCTTTATCTAAAGCTCTCTGAATAGCTTCTTTTCTGTCTTCATCAAATTCTTCTGCGTATAGATGTGTATGTGTATCAATCATTTTATTTAAAATTTCAATAGATCTTCATAAGGGTTTTCAAGTCCCAGCAATAATCCGAAAGCGGGTTCTGTTTTTATTCCCTGTTTTTTAAGTTCTATTATTTTCTGTTTAAATTCTTCTCCTTTTTCCTGTAATATTTTGTATTCGGCAACCATATGAAGATAAGCGTTTTGCTCTATTGTAGGTTTATTCTGTCCGAAAATCTCGATGGGGAAACCATCAAGCATAAAATTTAATGTAATGCATTTTTCACCGTTTACGATAGGATATTCCACTTCTGCGTCTTGAGGAATGAGCTGACAAAATAGTAAATCATCCAGAAAGTCTTGCTCAAATTTTAAATCCACCTCAAAAATAAGATCCAGATCACTTCCTTTGATATCAATTTCTATAGGAACAGTTCCTGCCAGAATCGGAGAATAATCTTTCAGTTTCTCAAAGACACGATACTTTGTAAGAATTTCATAAGCTCTTTTCTGTCTTTCATTTCCATCCTTCAGATAATCAATTCTGGTAAAATCAGGCATTTAAAATATTTTATGTTTTACTTTTTTACGCTGTGCTTCAATTCTTTGATCCAGTTTTTCTCTGAATTCTATAAACTTGGGATCTTTCTTATCGCTGGTCTTATGTTCAAGAGCTTTGATAATCTTAAAATTTTCTTTGATAAAATTCTGGGTTTCTTCTGAAAAATACGACCTTCCGAATTTCTCAAAAATATAATTAACCGCCTGAGCGCTGGGATGGATCATATCTTCTTTGTAAAAACGGTAATCCCGGAGATCATCCATCAAAACCTCATAGACAGGCAGATAATGACAGTCTTCAAACATTGAAATTGATTCATGAATAGCTGTAATCAGTTTCGATTTGCTTAATTGATTTTCTACCATTCCATCCTTGGTATGTCTTACGGGAGAAACGGTAAACAGGATTTGGACTCCTTCTTTACAAATGTCTTTAAGGTCCAGAATAGTCTGGTAAATTGAACTGGTAAGCTCCTGATGGGACAGCAGTCTTTTCTCAAAAAACTTTTGCGGAATTTTATGACAGTTGGCTACCAGTTTATTTTTGGGCAGAAACTCATAAATAAATGATGATCCATAAGTAATGATGATCCAGTCGGCTTCCTGAAGAAAGGCATTTCCCGCTTCAATAGCTCCATTAATCTTATCTAAGGTCTGATGAATATAACGGGTATCAAAACTGGTATGATGATCCAGAGAGATATATTCTTCATTGTAAGTAATCAGTTCCTCTTCTTCATAAAATGCAGAATCATGTAATCTGTTGATGGCATGATTGATGGAATAAGGATTAAAAATCGTCCCGAAAGGATTATTAAGGGTCTGAAGTTGTCCGTCCTGCAATAGATCTGTCATTTCAGAGGCAAAACATGATCCTATTGAGAATATTTTATCTTCAATCTCAATCTTCTTTTCTGATGCGGGAATATCAACTTCTGTTCTGAATTTCATTGTATAAGGGTTAGGTTGCAGGAAATAAGTAGCGGGCAAATTACTGTTACCTGCTACCTATCATCTGCTGCCTATATTAACTTTCTCTTCTCAACAAATAATTGGCCAGTTCAATAAAAGGTTTTTTCTTTTCTTCCGGCACATCAATTTTCTGAAGATAACTTTGTCCGATTTCATTGTGTTTTTCAATCAGTCGTAATGCTTTTTCATCCACTTTTGTTCTTCTGAAAATCTTTTCTACCCCGTACACTTTATCAACGTTTTCCGTCTTTTTAGAATACCAGTAATCCAGTTCTTTTCTTTCCTCATCTGTAGCATGTTCTCTTGCTAACAGATACAGAACTGTTTTTTTATTTTCGTAAATATCTCCGGCGTGTTTCTTTCCAAACTGTGCCTGATCTCCGAATACATCAAGATAATCATCCATAATTTGGAAGGCAATTCCGATATGTTTTCCGAAATTGAAAATAGCTTTAGCATCTTTAAAATCTGCTTTTGCAATCAAAGCTCCTATTTCAAATGAAGAGGCACTCAACACTCCGGTTTTGTAGGTAATCATTCTGATATAATCATCAAAAGTAACATCCTTCTGAGTTTCAAAGTTGATATCATACTGCTGTCCTTCGCAAAGCAAAAGCCCTGTGTGGGTAAATATTCTGATACAAGCTTTGAAGATTTCAGGTTCAAGATCTTCAAAGAACTTGTACGCTTTCAGCATCAGTCCGTCTCCGGAAAGAATTCCTACGTTAAGACCATGTAAAGTATGAATGGTAGGCTTGTTTCTTCTCAAAGGAGCTTCGTCCATAATATCATCATGGATCAGGGTGAAGTTATGGAAAAACTCGATAGCCAACGCTGGCTTGATGGCCTGTTTAAGATCTCCACCGAACATCTCACATGCCATCAGCACCATAATGGGACGAAGACGTTTTCCGCCATGGGAAATAATATAATTCATCGGCTCGTAGAGCTCCGAAGGTTTATCTTTAAAAGTATATTTAGTGATGGCATCTGCAACAATCTGCTGGTATCTGTCTAAAAATTCCATAAAATCTTATAATTTGAACAAAAATACGATTTTTCAAGGCTTTATAAAACAAAAAACTTTGCCCAAAAGGACAAAGTTTGTATAATTATATGATTTGTTTTTTTAGAAAACGAAGGTTACCACAAGATAGGTAATTCCTGCAACAATTGCAGAGATTGGAATGGTAAGAACCCAGGCCCAAAGTAAGCTTACAGTGATTCCCCATCTTACCGCTGAAATTCTTTTTGTTAATCCTACCCCGATGATAGAACCTGTAATCGTATGGGTTGTAGATACAGGAATACCAAAGTGGTCTGTGATGAATAAAGTAATAGCACCTGCAGTTTCTGCACTTACTCCTTCTAATGAAGTTACTTTGGTAATCTTGGTACCCATTGTTTTGATGATCTTCCAACCACCGCTCATTGTACCTAAACCGATGGCAAGGAACGAAACTAAAGGAACCCAGATATAATGCTGCGCAAAATAATCAAAACGTTCTGCAGAAGGAATATTCAGATACTGAACATCCTGAAGCATATTAACGTGATAGTAAATTACCGCTGCACCAATGATCCCCATTACTTTCTGTGCATCATTCAAACCATGTCCCAAGCTGAATAAAGCGGATGAAGCCAGCTGCAATCTTTTGAAAGACTGGTCTGCTTTGTGCGGGTTTGACCTTTTATAAAGATGTACAATGATCAGGGTAATGATAATTGAAATAATCATCCCTATAATCGGAGCCATGAAAATGAACAGGAAGATAGGAATTACTTTATCAAATTTCACCACACTCTGGTGTGTTACCTGATTGAAAGCTTCTTTCACAGTACCCCACATTCCAAGATCCGGCTGGGCTGCAGCCACATCGTGATAATCCATCATGAAAGCATGCATAAGAGCTGCTCCCAGGAATCCTCCGATCAGCGTATGTGATGATGATGAAGGGATTCCGAACCACCATGTAAGCAGGTTCCAGGCAATAGCTGCCACAAGACCGGAAAATATAACTTCAAGGGTGATAAAATTCTCGTTAACTGTTTTGGCAATTGTATTACCAATTTTGAATTCTCCAATAATATAAGCAGCTATAAAGAATGCTGCGAAGTTCCAAAGCGCCGCCCAAAGTACAGCCTGGAATGGAGTTAAAACTTTTGTAGAAACTATAGTTGCAATTGAGTTGGCTGCATCATGGAAACCATTGATATAATCGAAGATCAGGGCCAGCGCAATAATAACTACAAGTAAAATCGGAAATTCCATTTTTTGCTATGTATTAGGCGTATTTAATCATGATGTTCTCAATGGTATTGGCAACATCTTCTGCTTTGTCTGTTACAATTTCAAGGTAGTTTAATACAGATGAAACTTTAATAATGTTGATGGCATCATTGGTTTCAAATAATTCTACCATTGAGTTGGAAAGCAAATCGTCAGCAATATTCTCAATAGAGTTCACCTTAATACAAGCTTCTTTCACCTGCTCCATGTTTTTGAACCCTTTAAGGTTTTTCATTGCATTCTGAATTTCAAGACATGCTTTGTGGATCAATAAAGAGAAGTCTGAATACGCCTTCATCTCAGGTGATTTGTAAAGGAAAATATATTTTGTGGATGCGTAGATATAATCAGCGATATCATCAAGCCCTGTTGCCAATGTGTGGATATCCTCACGGTCAAAAGGTGTAATGAAGTTTTTCCCTAATTCTACGAAAATTTCGTGAGTAAGTTCATCGTTCTTGTGTTCGAAGTCGCTCATTTTCTTCAACATTGAATCGTCATTAAGATCGAAATCCTTGATTCCTGTGTTGAATTCTTCTGACATTGCAACTAGATTTTCAGTTACTTTTTCGAAAAGTACAAAGAAGATTTTATCTTTTGGTTGAAAAGCGTGGAAAATATTACCAATTCCCATTTTTTAGTATTTATAATTCGTGTGCAAATTTCTTAAAAAAGGATTGTACGTGAAACTATATAACATTAAGTTTTGTTAACATTCGCTTAACTACTGATTATCAAATAAAAAAACCGGCATGAATGCCGGTTTTATATGGTATAGGAAGGATTAGTTGGCTACTTCAGCTCTCATATCTTTTCCTTTGAACTTCATCGATTGAATATTGCTCAATACATTGTCTTTGAACGATTTTTCAACTTCGAAGAAAGAGAATTTCTCTAAGATTTCGATATCACCGATTTCCGCTCTTTTCTTGCTTTTTCCGCCAGCAGTAGCTTTGTTGATAATATCTAAAACATCAAGCTTCTTCAAATGGTCTTTTTTACCAAGGTTGAAGAAGAATCTTACCATGTTTTCATCTCTTCTTCTTGGTTTTCCGCCACGATCTCTGTCTCTGTCACGTCCGCGATCTCTGTCCCTGCCTCTATCTCTGTCTCTGTCACGTCCACGGTCTCTTCTTGAGTAATCGTCATCCCTGCTGCTTAATTTCTGCTCAGCAAGGTCGTGCTTGTCTTTGTAGTATAAAGCAAGATCTTTCAACTGGAACTGTAGCAGCTGGTGCACCAGTTCTTCTTTTGTGAAGTTGCTCAGATCCGGGATTAAGCTATCATCAAATTCGAAAAGATCTTCGTGCTCTGTCAATAATTTTTCAAATACACCTCCTACCTGAGCTTTGATAATATCATCACCTGTAGGGATAAATCTTTCGTGGATTTCAATTTTCGTTGCAGATTTGATCTGCTTCAGCTTTCTGCTTTCTTCAGGCTTGATCAAAGCCATAGAAATACCGTCTTTTCCAGCTCTACCTGTTCTTCCGCTTCTGTGAACGAATACTTCAGGGTCATCCGGTAAAGAGAAGTGAATAACGTGAGTAAGAGAGTTTACATCCAGTCCTCTTGCTGCAACATCTGTAGCCACAAGAATATCAATGTTTTTCAATCTGAATTTCTTCATTACCGTATCTCTCTGCGCCTGAGAAAGATCACCGTGAAGAGCATCAGCGGCATATCCGTTCTGCATTAAGAAATCAGCAACCTCCTGAGTTTCCATTCTCGTTCTGCAGAAGATAATGGAGTACTGGTTTGGATTTGCATCGATAAGTCTCTTCAATGCTTCTTTTTTCTGACGGTATCCTACAACATAGTATTCGTGAGTAATGTTCTTCTTCACTTCGTTGATAGAACCTACAGAAATACGATGTGGTTTTGTAAGATAATTTTTGGAAATTCTTTCCACCTCTTTATTCATCGTTGCAGAGAATAAGAAAGTTTGTTTCGTTTCCGGAGTTTCGCTTAGAATCGTTTCCAATTCGTCTTTGAATCCCATAGAAAGCATTTCATCAGCTTCGTCTAATACTAACCAATGGATCGCAGAAAAATCTAATGCTTTTCTGTTGATAAGATCAATTACTCTTCCCGGAGTTCCCACGATAATCTGTGGCTTATCCTTCAAAGATCTCATCTGCTCTACAATACTACTTCCACCATAAACCGCAGTTGTCTTGATGTCTTTCATATACTTAGAGTAATTCTTTATGTCCTTCGAAATCTGAAGACATAATTCCCGTGTCGGACAAAGCACCAATAATTGGATTTTGCGACTCGTATCGTCAATCATATCCAAAATCGGAAGCGAAAACGCTGCTGTTTTGCCTGTCCCTGTCTGCGCAAGTGCGATCAAGTCGCGAATATCTGAAAGAATAAAAGGGATAGTCTGTTTTTGGATTTCTGTTGGGCTTTCGTAACCCAGTTCGCCAATTGCCTTAAGGATATCAGGACTTAAATTGGTTTCCGTAAATAAATTCATTAACTATTTTAAAATTTTTGCAAAGATACAATAAATATTTGATTTGTTTTTGAATAAATTTTTAAATATGCAAACTTAAATTCACAATCCTTTAATATTTCTTTGATTTTTGGAAAATTAAATCTAAAAAAAGAAGCCTAGATTTAAAAAGTTGTTAAACATTATTTTTTTTTATTAAATTGGATTAATTTTTTCTGTGTTATTTATGAATTTTCAAAAATAAAGCCATGAAATGCAAATTTTTGTTTTTCATATTCTTATTTATCGCTATTGAACATTGTCTCTTCATTAATAGTTTTTGTACATTTGAGTTGTGGGATTCGGGGTCCGGGTTGCGAGATCCGACATCCGAGACTTTGATTCGGGATTCTGGGTATGAAATCCAGAATTGAGAATAGATTTTGAATCTCACTTAATAACAAAAAAAACACCTATTACAATATGTCTTCAAGTATTTCTTCCAAAACATTTGATTTTTTAAAAAAGTTAAACAAAAACAATAACCGCGAGTGGTTTAATGAAAATAAAAACTTATACACAGAATCGCAGCAAAACGTGGTTTCCTTTCTGGATGAGCTCATCAGAGAGATGTCCGGTTTTGATGAAGAACTTGCCAGAATAGACAGTAAAAAAGCCTTATTCAGGATTTACAGAGATACCCGTTTTTCAAAGGACAAGTCACCTTATAAAACCAATTTCGGAGCTTCTCTGGGAATGGGAAAAGGAAATCAGAAAGGAGGTTATTATCTTCACCTTGAACCCGGAAAATCCTTTTTAGCCGGAGGAATCTATATGCCTGAATCTTCTGTACTGAAAGAAGTCCGTAAGGAAATTTCTTTGTATGGAGATGATTTCCTGAAAATTCTCAATAATAAAGATTTTAAAAAACATTTTCCGGAGCTTGATCAGGAAGATAAACTGAAGAAAGTCCCTCAAGGCTTTGAAAAGGAAGACCCTATGGCAGAATACCTCAAGCTTAAAAACTTTATTGTGATATACTCTCTGAAAGATGTGGAAGTACTGGACAAAAATGCAGTGAAAAATATGAGCAGCGTTTTCAAGCTGATGAAACCTTTCAATGATTTCCTGAATACGCCTCTGCTTTAATTTGTGATCATAAATCGCAGATTCAACAGACAACTGTGTGTATTCTTACCGGCCACGATGTTTAAAACATGTGTTGCAGAGATAAAGATATCTCTGTGACAAATTGAGAATATCTTAAAATTCAATGGGGTTACAAAATCAAATTTTAAAATTCAGTACTGAAAATCAAGCTATTACAATTAACATTTTTTAAGAAAAGTTTTACATTTTTATGTATCTTTGCTGTTCGCCAAAAAGCCAACAATGTCTTTATACCAAAAAATTGCAGAGAAACTACAATACATAAGCCCGAATTTTTACAAAAAAAGATATTTTAAAACTTTAAATAATCTTAATAAAAACAACTTTTCGGAACGTAATGTAGAACCGGAACTGGTATGGATCAAAGAATACCTTTCTAAAAATGCTGTAATCCTTGATATTGGTGCGAATGTAGGAACTTTCCTTTATCAGTTGGAAAAAACGTTAAATCATGACCATATTTATGGTTTTGAGCCTAACAAAAAGCTTTGCACACGATTGAAAAGACTGTTTCCGGGCATGCATATCTTTCCTCTTGCTCTTTCTGACGAAAACAGAATTGCTGAGTTCAAAGTACCCATTATAAACGGAAAAACGGTTGCTTCCCGCGGTACTTTAAACACGGCTTACAAAGAAAAGGGAGAAGAGAAAAGTTATACAGAGAAAGTAAAAGTGATCAAGCTGGATGAATGGGCAGCACTTGAACATTTCAACAGACTTGATTTTATCAAAATAGACGTTGAAGGAAATGAAATAAAGACCCTTTCCGGTGCGAGAGAAACTATCAGACAGTTCAAACCAACCCTTATGGTTGAGATGGAACAAAGACACCATGAAACGCCTATCTGGAATGAGATATCCGAAGTGATGAGCTGGGGATATGACGCCAAATATCTGAACAGAAACAGTTTTACGCTGGAGGATCTTACAGAAGATATTATTACACAAAATACAAACGACGAAAAAAATAAAACTCAGTACATCAACAATATTATTTTTATACCTAAAAACATTTAAAACAACTTTATGAGTGTAGTAGCGAGACAAGGCTTCAAATATTCCATTATCGGTTATATTGGTTTTTTGCTGGGCACCGTTTCCGCAATATTCATATTTCCGAATGATTTTGAATTTTACGGAAAGCTGCGCTACAGTATGCAAACCGCTGAAATGCTCGTTCCTTTTGTTGTTTTTGGTATTTCTTATGCGAATGTAAAATTTTTTAACGCTTTACAGAAAGAAGGAAAAAACCAGAATATGCTTTCACTATCTCTTGTGACTGTCCTGATCAATTTTCTCATTTTTGTTACTGTATTTTTTATCCTCCCCTATTTTTATCCGAAATTTGTACATTCAGAAGCATGGAAAATTAAAAAAATTATTTTACCCTTAATTTTAATTTTGTCACTTTGTGCTATTTTCAATAAATACACTTCAAATTATAAAAGAATTGTCGTCTCGAATATCTTTGACAATCTTTTCCCTAAAATAGCAAATCTGGGGGCTTTCTGTCTTTTCTTCTATTTTTCTTTGTCTCAGAATATTGCACTGGCTTTTTTCTTCGGAATATTTGCGCTCATGCTGTTCGGGTATATTTATTATACCAATAAGCTGGAAAAAATAAAGTTCGACATCAGCACAGATTATTTCAAAAAAAATAATTTCTGGAAGGAATTCCTGAACTACAGTTTCTTTGGATTTCTGGGAACGTTTGGAAATTATCTGGCGATCAACAGTTTTATGATTGGAGAATTTATGGGAATGGAAGAAAACGGGATATATTCCGTTCTCTATGCTTTGATTTCTCTGATCTCTATCCCCCAACTGGGACTATTCAATATTTCGGCTCCGATTATCAGTAAAAATCTGGCAGACGGAGATATGGTAGAACTGGACAGGTTCCATAAGAAAACTTCTTTAACACTTTATTTCCTTGGTGCTGTGTTGTTCTCGTGCATTATGGTTGGATTTCCATATCTGACGCAGTTTATGCCAAAGAACGGAACCATGCTCAGAGAGTACGAGCCGGTAGTATGGATCTGGGGCTCTGCTGTATTGATCGACCTTGCAACGGGATTCAATGGAAATATTATTTCACTCTCAAAATATTACAGATTCAATATTCTGGTCATGCTTTTACTGGCCGGATTAACGATCGGACTGAATTATTATTTTATTAAAAACACACCACTTAAACTGATCGGAATTGCTTTATCTACAGCTATTTCACTTACGATTTACAATGTGGTGAAGATTGTTTTCAATTATATTGTATTTAAAGTTTCGCCTTTAAGTATTGAAATGATTTTCGTGTCTATTATCTGTACTTTAGCCATTACAGTAGCCATTGTTCTTCCTAATTTCAACAGCAACCTGCTTAATCTTGTTTACAAACCTGCAGTTGTTCTGGTACTGATCTATATCGGAAATTACTTCACCAAGATTTTCCCGGTTGAAGATTATCTGAATATGAGGTTTATCAAGAGTGTATTTAAGATAAAATAAGAGAATAATCCAGACTTTTTTAGATCAAAGATGTTAAAAATTGTTCCAGTCTCTTCTGAACTTCTTTTCTGCTGTATGTTTTATAAAAATCAAATAGAGTTTCCGAAACAGTGCTTAATTGTTCAAGAACATTTTCTTTTTCAGCAATAATAAAGTCTAATTTTGAGGGATAATTTCCTGGAAAAACAGCCAGTTTCCCATAGGCTATGGCATCGCCCAGGTTTCCTGTCATTTTAGTCAGTCCATAGGTTTCTTTCATGCTAAAGAATTCTGTATCCTGCTGAATCGGGCACCACAAAACGTCTGCTTTCTGCATCCATTTTTCAAAATCCCCGGAGGACACTCTTTCTGAAAAATAGGTAATTTTAATGTTTTCGGGTAATTCTCCGGACAGATTTTCAAGTTGTTTTAACTCGTGTCCGCCTGCTTTTCCAAGGAAAACAAACTGGCAAATCCTGTCTGTATGGAGATTCTGAATAGTTTTAAAAATATAGGCGTAATCTCTTCTCTTTTGCGAAACACCGCCTGGAATTACGACCATAAGATTTTCATTTTTTGTCCTGTCAAAATCTCTGGTATAAAACAGCGGCAGATACTGATATTGATCCGAAATCAATGCTTCATCCAGTACAAAAAGAGACCGGGATGTCTGATACACTTTGGTCTTGTACAGCAACCCTTCTTTCAGCCACAATTTTAACCTGAAAATAACATCTCCTTTGAAAACGCTTTTTATCAGGTCCAGCTTTGAAGATTTTATGAAATTAAGATTATGGGTAATAACTGCTGTATTGTACTTTTTTGTTACTGCAAAAAATGTATTAAAATAACGATGAACAGTTCCTATTACCACAAGGTCATATCCTTTCCCTTTTAACTGATCCAGAATCATGGAACTGTCTGATAAGAAAACAGATTCGTTATGATGGCTGATCTGATCTTTTATCCTTTTTGAAAAATAATAGTCTACGGCAAAATCCTCAGAACCTTCCATAATATCCATGAAAGCCTGAGCAATTTCTGCATGAGTGTCTATTTCTATGTACGCTATTTTTTTCACGGGTTAACGGGAGTTATATCTTAAGTTTGGCTAAAGCCAATGGATTTTTTTTTTTAATTAAACGGGCTAAAGCCTGTTTCTATTGATGCACATTTACAATGTATAAAATAATTTATCTTTTACATCTTCAGCCATTTCTTTTTCAACATTTTCAGACGCTGATCATTAACGGCTTTTTGTTCTTCTTTTGTAATTTTCAATTCTAATTTCTTTGATCTGCAGTTTTCATAAGACCTGATAATATCAAAGAAAAATGAAGCAGACTTACTTTTCACAGCTTCTTTTGAGGAGGCTATGTATGCCAGAAACCTGTTCAGTCCTAAGAAATAAAAATATCTTCCGTAATAATCCGCAGGGCGTATCGTGTAATCGGCTCCTTTTACTTTAATCAGCTTTACATGCAGCTCCGGAAGAACAACTTCTTTCCATCCAAGATTATCCAGTAAAATGGAATCAATATTATCCCAGCCCAGTGTTTCCCTTATGCCGCCAATCTGAATAAAACATTCTTTACGGTAGGCCTTCATAGGACCTCTTACATGATGTTTATTGGAATTTCCCTCATATACCCAGTTTCCGTCTTTTTCAATATACAAAAGACCTCCTACCAATCCAAATTCCGGATGCGTGGCAAAAGCTGTTTCTACTACTGACAGATAATTTTCCGGAAGAATGATATCGGCATCAAATTTACAGATAATATCAAATTCATCCATAGCCTGGGTCTGAAGTCCGTTTTTGAAAGCGTGAACCACTTTTGATCCCGGCTGATGTTCAGATTTCTGAAGGTTGACCGTTTCAAAACGGGAATCAGCTTCCATATATTTTCTGATCACCTCAGCTGTTCTGTCTGTAGAACCGTCATTCACTACCACTACTTTAAAATCTTTGCTGCTTTGCTGTTGTAAAGAATCAAGAGTAAATGGAAGGTTGTTTTCTTCGTTATGGGCAGGAATTATGATTAAAAACCTCACGAATTATAGTATAAATGATGAATAATAAATGATCAATGATGAGAAGCTTTTGAGGGCATCAATTACCATTGATCATTTATCGTTGATGAATTTATTTGTTATGCGGTTTCAGCATGTTCTTCGGATCAAGAATTTCGTCCAGCTTTTCCTGAGAGAGAATTCCTTTTTCCAGAACAAGATTGTAAACGCTTTTCCCGGTTTCCAAAGCTTCTTTTGCAATCTGTGTAGACTGTTTGTACCCGATGTAAGGATTCAATGCCGTTACAATTCCGATGCTGTGTTTCACCATATTCAGGCAGACTTCCTTATTGGCCGTAATTCCAACCACACACTTGTCGCGAAGTGTATCCAAAGCATTGCAAAGGAAGTTGATATTTTCCATGATGGCATGAGAAAGTACCGGTTCCATTACATTCAGCTGTAACTGTCCTGCTTCTGCTGCAAAGGTTACCGTAAGATCGTTTCCAATCACTTTGAAACATACCTGGTTAACCACTTCCGGAATTACAGGATTTACTTTCCCCGGCATAATAGAAGACCCCGGCTGCATTGGCGGAAGATTAATTTCAAAAAGGCCTGCTCTTGGACCTGATGAAAGTAATCTTAAATCATTACAGATTTTAGACAGTTTTACTGCAAGGCGTTTCATTGCTGAAGAGTAGATCACATAAGATCCTGTATCTGGAGTTGCTTCTACTAAATCCGGTGCTGAAACAATTGGGAATCCCGTAATCTGGGCTAAATTTTTAGCACAAAGAGTAGCATATCCTACCGGAGCATTCAATCCTGTTCCGATCGCTGTAGCTCCCATATTTACTTCTACAAAAAGGTTTGCATTGTTATTCAGCTTGGAGATATCCTCTTCCAAAGTGGCTGCATACGCTTCAAATTCCTGCCCTAAAGTCATCGGGACAGCGTCCTGAAGTTGTGTACGTCCCATTTTGATTACATCCTGAAATTCCTGTCCTTTTGCACGGAAAGCAGTGATAATTCTTTCTAATTTTTCTACCAGCCCAATGTTCATCTGAAGCAATCCCATTTTGATAGCTGTAGGATAAGCGTCATTGGTAGACTGAGAAAGGTTGATATGATCATTAGGCGAACAGAATTCGTATTCTCCTTTATTTTTTCCTAATTTTTCCAATACGATATTAGCGATCACTTCATTCGCATTCATGTTGATGGAAGTTCCTGCTCCCCCCTGAATCATATCTACCGGAAACTGCTCATGATATTTCCCTTCTACAATTTCATCACACGCTTCTGCTATTTTAAAATACAGGTTTTCGTCCAGAAGTCCTAATTCATAATTGGTTTTTGCTGCTGCTTTTTTAACAAAAGCCAACCCTTTTATGAAATCCGGATACGAAGACAAAAGCTGTCCTGAGATTTTAAAATTGTCGATAGCCCTTTGTGTCTGAACCCCATAATAAGCATCTAAAGGCACATTCAGTTCGCCTAATAGATCACTTTCTTTTCTGAAATTTTCCATTACAGATATTTTACTGTTTTTGATCGTTTAAAGATAGCAAAAACGCATCTAACCGATGCGTTTTAATTTGAATTATTTTAGTGGATATTTTTGATTTAAAGCCTGGAGTATTGCCCATGTTTCAGCATCCATGATTCCGTCATAATTTTGTGGACGGAAGTGGTACTGGAATGCTTCAATTGTTTTCTTGGTAGCATCATCCCATTGTCCGCTAGGATCAAGTGCATATCCGAATTTCTGCAATGAAGTCTGAATAAGGAAAATAAAACTGGACTCATTATATTTTGCTGCCAGGTCAGCTTGTGCAGGTTCAAGATAAGTCTGTTTAGCAGCTTCATCATACCACATTCCAACCTGATATTCGTCATAGAGCTTTTTCCACGGAAACATCGGTCCCGGATCCTGTTTTCTTGTAGGAGCAATATCTGAATGCCCCAATACGTTTGTTGGCTGGATCTGATATCTTGTTACAATATCTTTAACCAGAGCAGCCACTTTTTTCACCTGCTCATCACTAAAAGGGGCAAAAGTTCTTTTACCGGTACTATCTGTGGTATATCCTGTATTTACAATTTCAATACCGATAGAATTATCGTTAAGATTTTTATCATTTCTCCATGCACTTATCCCTGCGTGGTATGCTCTTTTATTTTCATCTACCAATTGATAGATCTCGTTATCTCCGGTATTATTTACCAGATAATGAGCACTTACTGCCTGTTGGGTAAGAACACTGATTGATTTATCATCTGCAAGAGCTGTATAATGTAATATCAGATAACGCTGTCTGAAATTCTGGGCCACTGCAGGAAAATAAGTTTTTACCACTTTATATCCGCCCGGTTTTGCAGATACAATAGAACCATAACTCACCGTATTATCATTTTTGGTTGGATCTGCTATATTGGTCGTAAAAAATTCTACTCCATGATCAGATATAACTTTGGGTTTTGGAGCAACCGGAGGTTTTGTCTGAACCGTTGGTTTCGCCTGTGTTATTGGGGTTTTCGGTTTGTAAGTATTTTTTTTCACATTTTGCTGAGAAGTACATGAAAAAACAAATGTGCTTAATCCGATGATATATAATGTTTTACGCATCAGTTTGGTTTTTGGATGATTTATTAGTTCAAAAATACACAAAATTTTCTTGAATTTTATTTGGTAAATAAAGAAATCTGTTCTATATTTGCACTCGCAATAACGGAACAACGATCATTAAAAAATAAACAAAAAGGAGGGTTGCCGGAGTGGTTAACGGAGCAGTTTGCTAAACTGTCGACGCGAAAGTGTCGCAAGGGTTCGAATCCCTTACCCTCCGCTCTTCTATATATTCGGGGCGTAGCGTAGTCCGGTCATCGCGCCTGGTTTGGGACCAGGAGGTCGCAGGTTCGAATCCTGCCGCCCCGACTTTTTAATGTGCTTATTACTAAGCGGGAATCAACTTCTAAGGGTGCGTAGCTCAGCTGGATAGAGCATCTGCCTTCTAAGCAGACGGTCAAAGGTTCGAATCCTTTCGCGCTCACAAAAAATCTCACAATTTTTATTGTGAGATTTTTTGTTTTTAAAGGGTTACAATTTTATTTTACAATCCAACAATTTTAATGAATCAAACAGGCTAGAGCATCCCGATTTCAATCGGGACGGCAAAGGTTCGAATCCTTTCGCGCTCACAAAAAATCTCACAATTTTTATTGTGAGATTTTTTGTTTTTAAAGGGTTACAATTTTATTTTACAATCCAACAATTTTAATGAATCAAACAGGATAGAGCATCCCGATTTCAATCGGGACGGTCAAAGGTTCGAATCCTTTCGCACTCACAAAAAATCTCACAATTTTTATTGTGAGATTTTTTGTTTTTATTAACTTCATACAAATTGATCTGCACGATTTATTTTCATCAAAAAATCTTGAACTTTTTGTTTATATTAGTTCTATATGCTATTGTTATATACTTCATTCTAAATCTTTGGATAAATTCTATGTGGGACATTCCTCAGAGCCTTTACAGGAAAGGTGAAAAAGATTCAAAGGATTTACCACCACATAAATAACCATAGTATTTTTAGAAGATTGAAGAAATTCAATAAGAACAAGCTTAACCAAAAATTATAAAAGCCGGATAATCTCTGTTTAATCCCTGATAAGCTGTTTAATTTCATCCTGGTATTTTCTATTCTGCTTTCTGATTTTCATAACAAAATAGGAAAAGATACTTAGTATAAAAAGTCCAAGAATCATCATCCCAGCCATAAAATAATTATATCTGGTGGCTAGCTTTTCACTTTTTTTCAGAGTCTCCATATTATGAACATCAATAGCGTGATTGATAGAGCTTAATTCACTCTGCTCTCTTTTGAATTTCGTTTCAAAATATTTCTTGCTGTACACCTGATAAAGGTCCGGGTTTCCCATTGCCAGATAATTATCCGCCATTTCTTTATAAATTCCTTCATTAAGAGTCAGGTCTCCCGCTTCCCTACCCAGTTCTTCAGCTTTTATCAGCAGTGTAAGAGCTTCCTGATTCTGATGTTTTTGTTTATTCATCTCCGCAAGGCCCTTTAAAGCAAATGCCTCCAGGCTTTTTGCTTTGATTAACCTTGCCAGATTCATAGATTTCATAAAAGCTGTTCCGGCATTGTCGGGCTGGTTCAGATTGAGATAACAGTTCCCTATATTGTAATAAATGATGCTTTGGTTAAAATATGTTTTCTCCTGCTCTTTTACTTTTTCAAAATTTCTGATGGCAATTAAAAATTCCTGAAGAGCTATTTCCGGATTCGACTGACTTTTATAAATCATTCCTCTTAATGCATAACTTCTCGCCGTTTCAAAATGTCTCAGATAAGAATCTTCCGGAAGTTTTGTGAGATATTCATCAGCTTCATCCAGTGTTTCAAGACTTTTGCTGAAGAGTTCCATCTGCTGATACTGCACGGCAGCCGCAATCAAAAAACTGGTGTGAATTTTAGGATCATTCGTTTTCTGAAGCAATTCTCTTGCTTTTAGAATATATTGCAGAGATTCATCAAAGTTTCTTTTGGCAATTCCCGCTGTGGACAAAATCAGATAAATTTTAATGGATTTCTCAAGTCCGTTTTCTTTTCTAAGCAGTTTTTTTCCAATACTGGTAGCATAATCCGGATTGTTATAAATCTCACGGTTGGCAAGCTTCATCAGGGAATCATCAGAAATTTCCTGTCCTGAAAGAGCTGTCTGGAAAAGCAAAACACTCAGTAAAATGATATGGATAAAGAATTTCATCAGCTTTTATTTTTTATAATTTCCTGAATGTAGGTATTGGGAGACATCCCCGTGATCGATTTAAACACATTTGTAAATGCTCCGTGAGATGAAAACCCTGCGTATTCCGCCAGATAGCTTACTTTATAATTCAGATAGGCAGGATCTGTTTTCAGAAGCCGGGCAATGTGATCAATTCTAAGCTCATTAATATAGCCGTTAAAATTTTTTCCTTTGTTATTATTGATCACTTCCGACAAATATTTGGTATTTATTCCTGTCTGAGCAGATAAGATCGCCAGCGACATGTTCTTGTTCAGGTAACTGTCAGATTTTTCCCAGTCTTTGAGCTTCTGCAGAATTTCTTCTTCTTTTTCTTTTGAAATTTTAGAGAGATCTTTTTCCTGGGCTTTATTTTCTTTTAAAATTTCGATTGGTCTTTCAGCTACTCCTCCTGTTATTTCTTCTTTGAATTTCAGTTTTTCAAAAAAAACAAGCTGCTTCTTAAAATCTTTGGCTCTTGCGGATTCAATCAGAAAATAAGCAGTCATTATCAGGATAAGAACTAAAATAATACTTCCTGCTATCCGAAGCTGGTTTATCTTATTTTGTTTCTGAAATTCAAGATTTTTATTATGGTAAGTTTCAAGCAGCTTTACAACATACTGAATCCCTTCTTTTTTGTTAGAATCCAGCTTTGCTTTCAGATCTGTATATAATTTATTGTAGTAGTAATATTTTTCATCATTATTAAGAGCCAGATAGTTGCGGGCAAATAATTCGTAAAAAATAATTTTCAGATCGTTATAAGGAAGATTTTCGATTTCAGAGAATCCTTTTTCCAACTTTTGGATGGCTGTATTATAGTCTCCTTTCATAAAATAGTATCGGGAAAGACTTTCATAAGCAAATGCACAGATAAAGGCATTATTTCCATGCTTTTCAATATCCGCAATGACACTATCAAACAATTTTTTTGATTCTTCCAGTTTGTTCTGACGTAAGAGAAAAGTAGACCTGAAAATGCTATTTTCCCATCTGATAATTCTGTTTTCTTCATTTGTACCAGTGAGATAAGAATCACTCTTATCCATATTCAGTACAGCAGACTCATAGTCTCTTACCATCCCTGCATTGATAGTCTGAAGCTGAAATAACTTGGCGAGAACCATACGTTCTTTTGGATTCTGGCTTTTTAACAGATCCGGATCTTTTAAAATACCTGCAATGATTTTTTTTGACTGCCCATACAATCCTAAATTCTGATACTGATCTGCCAGATTATAATCATCAAACAATTGGATGAATTGTGAAAGATTCCCTCTTTTATCATCTTCTTCCTTCTGATTGGAAATACTTACGGATTGCACATAGTTTCCCTGTAGGGCATAAGCCTGGGAAATAATATTCCGGAGAATGACTTTATGTTCTATATTTTTATCACTGATCAGAAGACTTTGTGAATAGCTGATACACTCTTCAGGATTCTGATATAATTTCTGAAATGCTTTATCGGTTAAAATACTGAAATCCGGAGCCGGCTGCCCATTTATAAAAACCGGGCACCACAAAATGAAAAACAATATTACCATATTACTTTTCAGCATTTTTCTTACCATGAGGACCATTTTCCCACTGTTCTTAACTGATATTTCTATCATTACTCCTTTTAAACCACAAAATCACATATTACTGATTTACAATATTTTAATTTTAAAATTCTTGTAAATTCAGTGAATTATGCAAGCACATTCCTTGATGAGGGGCAAATATAACGCTAATATTGTTCAAACCTTTAAGTCGATTCAAAATATTAGACTTATTCTCAAATTTCAATGTAACCATCACACCTATTAGCCATTATTATTAAAAGAAATTAAAGAGAATATCACTATCATCTAATATATGATTTTTTAAGACATCAATCAATCATCTGTATTCATTAATATAGAAAAGAAATAAAACGCAGACAATAAAGGCGGTATCTAATCTTAAAAAAAATAAAAATAAAATGAGAAAACACTACTTATTATGGATGATTTTCTTCCTCTCAGTTTATCAACTGAATGCACAGACTTACTGTGTTCCTACTGCCGGAGCTTCAGGCCAGAACAATTACTTAAAAAATGCTGTTTTTTCTGATCAGGGAGGTTTATATTATACAGCCACCGCATATCAGGCTTATGCAGATAATTCTTCCAGTCAGATCGTAACTTCCTATCCTGGAGGAACAGTGAACGTTCATCTGGATTTTGCCGGATCAGGAGTAAAATCCTATATCTGGATCGACTGGAATAATGACGGGGATTTTGATGATTTTTATGAGAATCCACTAGGCCCATCAAGTTATTCGGTTGTTGATGATCAGTTTTTTATTCCGCCTTCTCAGGCATCGGGAATATATAGAATCAGGGTACAGAGCGGAACTTCATTTCCCAATCCGGTAAATCCGTGCGGACCTAACAATTATGGTAATTTTGTAGATTTCAGTTTGAAGATAGATGCTTCTCCGGCCTGTTTTGTTCCAACAACTCTTACTTCTTCCGGTATTACCAACAATTCTGCAATTATTTCCTGGACTGCCCCAACTACAGCACCAGGAAGCTATGAATATTATTATACTTCTTCCACTACTATTCCGGATGCCTCTACTCCGATATCGGGAACCAGTAATACAGTCTCAGCACCAATCAGCGGACTTTTGCCTTTTACGACTTACTATTTTTATGTGAGATCAGTTTGCGGTACATCTAAAAGTGCATGGTCTTTAAGGGGGATATTTAAAACCAAGTGCGATGCTAAAACTTCAATGTTTGAAGATTTCGAAAATGCTGCAAGCGGGCCTAATAACGCTGACTGCTGGGATAGAATTATTTTGGGAACAGGATATCAGACTATTGCTTCCGGTAGTGGTGTGAATAACAGTAAAGCGATGTATCAAAGCGCTAATGGTGCAGCCAACACAACCATCGCCGTACTTCCAATGTTCAGTAATGTAAACGCTGGAACCCATTGGTTGAGATTTAAAGCCAAAGTAAGCAGTACAGCCGGAGTATTAGATATTGGCTATGTTACCAGTGATACTGATGCTTCTTCTTTTGTGAATATTCAATCTGTGAATATCAGCAATACGATTTATGACGGTTATGAATACAGCGTTGTAGTGCCCAATACCGTTCCTGCCAATGCAAGACTGGCCATAAGACATGGAGGAGTTCCTTCTGTGAGTATTTACTGGGATAATGTATACTGGGAGCCTAAACCAACTTGTCTCATTCCTACAAATATTGTATTATCCAATGCAACCAGTGCAACAGCGAATATTACATGGACAGCACCCTCTCCTGCACCAGCAATGGGATATGATATCTACTACAGTACAAACAACATTGTTCCAACCTCATCTACAGCTCCCAGTATAACAGGGGTAACAGCAAATCCTTATACTATCCAAGGATTAAACTCTGCAACAACATATTATGTCTGGGTGAGATCAAGATGCAGCTTCTCCGATCAGAGTGCATGGAGTAATATTGCTTCTATCCTGACTCTCTGTGCACCTGTGGCTGGTTTATCCGAGAATTTTGACTCTTATACTACAGGGCTGTTAACCAATGCTCCATGCTGGGGAAGAATTGTAACAGGAATCGCTGGCGTAAACATTAATGGAAACGGAGCTTTCTCCGGAACGAGACATATATTACAGCGCAGTATTTCTGCAGGAGATATATCAATTGCCATATTACCCGTATTCACGAACATCAATGCCGGAACCCATTCTTTAAAATTCAATGCTTATTGCAGTGTTAATACGGGAAAATTAGAAGTCGGATATATGACCAATCCGGCGGATGCTGCCAGTTTCACATTGATCCAGCAGCTGGATATCACAAATACATCCTATACTCCAGCTACAGGAAGCAGTGACTACACTGTTACGATTCCCAATACCGTTCCTGCAGGAGCAAGGCTGGCCATCCGCAATACATATGCTCTTTCAGGGAATGCACAATATTACTGGGATAATATTTCATGGGCTCCTACCCAGACTATGAATGTACATGAGAATACAACCCAAACAAAAACCGGCATCTACCCTAATCCTTTCACTGATGTAATTAAGTTTACTGAAAGCAAAAATCTAAAATCAGTCAGAATCTACAGTACTTCCGGGCAATTCATCACTGAGATCAGAAATTTTGAAAATACCATTTCATTAAAGGATCTGGCATCAGGAGTATATGTAGCAAGAATGGAAATGAAAGACGGTACTTCTCATACCGTAAAAGTTATAAAGAAATAAATGTTGTCTCTGCCATTAAAAGCGGCTGAAATTGATCTGTCGCTTTTATGGCAGTTTTTTTCCCCATAAACTTATTCAATGAAAGACTTTTACTTTGTTTATACTCCGGATTTTACTATAATAAAGCAATGGTTCATACTGATCAGAAGGCTGTTGCTTACGGTATCTCTTTTTCTGTCTGCCACCAATACTCTTTTTTCCCAAAGAGATACTGAACATTGGTTTGCTCCTATGATGTCCAGACTTAATGATTCCAATAAGCAGGCTTTATTTTTATCTACAGATTCCATGACTCCTTTTCCTGTTACAATCTATAACAATAATACCGTCATCGGAACTGTAACTATCAGTAAAGGTAATCCTCAATCTTTTGACATTCCTGTGGATCATATGATTACAGGATTACAATCGGAGGCTTTTAAAGTAACCGGACGAGGTCTTTATCTCAAAGGAGACAAACCTTTTTTCTGTACTTTCAGGTTTTCCACAAAAAATCATGGAGAAATCCTTACGTCCAAAGGAAAAGCTGGTATTGGAAACAAATTTTATGTTGCTTATGGGCCTATTGCTACAGCTTCTTCCAATAACAATTTCACCTGTGGAGTACTTGCTACTGAAGACAATACAATGGTAACAGTATCTAATTATGGAGCTTCCGTTCAATTCTCCAATGGGACTACTGGTACCAACACGCCTTCAATGACTTTTACCTTACAAAAAGGGCAGTCGTATATTATAGAAGGTACAGGAAACCAGGCAGGAAACCAAAGCGGTTTTATTGGAGCTAAAATTGAGTCTAATAAACCCATAAGTGTCACAAACGGAAACTTCAATGGCCAGATTACTAATTCTAACAATGGCGGTGATATTTTAATGGATCAATCAATTCCTGTTGAACGCTTGGGAGATGAGTTTGTTCTCGTTAAAGGAATGGCTCCGATTGCTTCTAATGTAGAAGGTGCTATCGTAACGGCAACAGAAAATAATACACAGGTCTATCTTAATGATGATGTAAACCCTATAGCCACCCTTAATGAGGGGCAATTCTACCACATCAACTCTTCTTCTTACAGTAATCAGAACAGCAGCGGACATTACAATATGCGGATCCGGACAACTAAAAGAGTTTATGTTTACCAGCTTATGGCCGGAACTTCAACTTCATTTGTTGAGATTACTATTGGAGCCAATTATATACCCCCTCTCAGCTGTTTTCTTCCTAAGAAAATTGATGAAATAGGGATGATCAATATATTACCTTACTACACAACTATTACGCCTGCCGTTAAGCTTAATATTATAACCGGGTCCGGGGCAACGGTAACAGTTAACGGAACACTATTAACCTCTGCACAGGGTCCGTTTCCAGTCACCGGAAATGCAAATTGGGTATCTTATTCTGTCTCTAATATTACAGGTAATGTTACCGTTCAGTCTACCCAAGCAGTTACAGCAGGAATTGCTGCCGGTGAAGGAAATGTAGGCTACGGTGGTTATTTTGCCGGATTTTCTTCTATCCCTGTTATTGCAAGGAAAAACGGAACCTGTATTCCCGGTATGACCCTGGAGGTAGATGACAGTTATTCTTCCTATCAGTGGAATTTTAATGGAGCAGCTATTCCGGGAGCAAACAGCAATACTTACACTCCTACCCAGCCGGGAAATTATACAGTGACTGTATCAGTGGGAGGAAGCTGTCCGCCTGCGACAACTCCTGTTTATAAAGCATTTTCCTGTCTGGTACAGACAACAAAAGCGCTGACAGTATGCTCGACAGGCACCCCTTTGACTATAACCCCAGCTTTTACTAATTCTTCCCAAACTCCGGTTCCGGGTACTGTACAGATCATCACTCCGCCAGCCAATGGTACACTCCATGTAAACCCTACAACAGGACTGCTTACTTATACAGCTAATACAGGGGCTGCAGCCGATACATTCACTTATAAATTCTGTGGTAACGTTCCCGAATTTACCGATTGTGAAGAAGTAAAGGTAAACATTACCGTACAATCAGTGAATGTTGTCAATACTACAATCAAGGCCTGCAATAATAACGGAACAGGAATTTTTGATCTTACTTCCGCCAATGTGGGAGGTCCGTCGGGAAGTATAAAAAAGTATTACCCAACCTTAGCAGATCTGACGGCTGGAACCAATGAAATTATACAGGCTAATGCTTATGTATCTGCTATTCCTAAAGATATTTATGTAAAAGTTTCAACTCCTGAAGGATGTTCTGCCCAGGCAAAAATCAGTCTTTTGTTCAGTCTTTCCCCACAGGTTCAGAATGCTTCTTTAGCGTCATGTTATATGGATTCAGCTCCGGATAAAGGAAGTTTTAATCTTACACAGGTTTCGGTTACCAATGAAACAGGTGTTACAAAAGAATATTATAAAACGATACAGGATGCCGTAGCCGGAATCAATGCTATTCAAAACCCTAATGCCTTCATCTCGACCAGCGGAACAATATACATTAAAGTAATTAATGCTACTGGTTGTTATACTATTGCAACGGTAACTCTTACCGTTACCCTGCCTCATCCTTCTCCTTTGCTTAAAGATCAGTTTATCTGTTTTAATTCTACAACCACACTGGATGCAGGAACGGGATATCAGTCATATGAATGGAGCACAGGCGCTACTACCTCATCAATCTCCGATGCAGGAGTGGGAAATTACTGGGTGATTCTGGAACATGATCATTGCTTTACCAAACAGAATATTACGATAAAGGCCGCTCCCCAACCTGTTATCAAAAATATTGATATTGAAAATAATAAAGCTACTCTTACCGTAACCGGCGGACAGCCTCCTTATCTATACTCTCTTGATGGTGCCAGCTGGCAAAGCTCTAATATTTTCATTAACCTCCCGAACGGACAGAACAAATTTTACGTAAAAGATTCTTATAACTGTGAACCTTTAAAAGTAGAATTAACAGTTATTAATCTGATCAGCGCTATTACGCCTAATGGTGATAATATTAATGACACAATTTCGTATGCAGATTTTGCTTATAAAAAAGATCTGTCTTTTACGGTGTACGACAGATACGGCAACAATGTTTTTACCGGGACACGCTTTAACAATTACACATGGGACGGTATGTTCAGTAATAAAAAACTGTTTACCGGAACTTATTGGTACAGCATCACCTGGAAAGAGCCAGCTCTGCAGGATGCCATCATTAAATACACCGGATGGATCTTGTTGAAAAATAAAGATTAATTCAAAGGCTCACAGCCACTGTCAAGTTCAATTTAATTTAATTTTCCCTACAATTTTATGAAAAGGATCATATTTATTTTTATACTGTTATTCTTATCTTCAATTGCTTATGCACAGCGGGATACAGACCACTGGTTTGCTCCCATGGTGGTAAGTTCTTCCAACGGGTCGCCGAAACAGGCACTTTATCTTTCCACAGATAATATAACTCCTTTTCCCGTTACCATTTACAATAATAACACCGTTATTGGAACGGTTACTATCAGCAAAGGAAATCCACAGACCTTTGATGTACCCTGGAATCTGATGACAGGCCAGAATACAACGGATGCCATGAGTGTAAAAACAAGAGGCCTCTATCTTCACGGTGATTTACCTTTCTTTGCTACCTACAGATTTTCGGAAATCAATCACGGGGAAATCTTAACATCAAAGGGAAAAGCTGGAATCGGAACGAAGTTTTATGCAGTGTATTCACCATTGATGAACAATCAGATCAGTCAGAACTTCACTTGTGGTATTCTGGCAACAGAGGACAATACCCAGGTTAAAGTTTCCGGATATGCCATGACTACCTGGTTTTATAATAATTTCAACGGACTGACCCATCCGAGTATTACAATTACTCTGAATAAAGGACAGTCTTATATTTTTGCAGGCTATGCCAATAAACCCGGAAATAAAGATGGTTTTATCGGAGCTAAAATAGAATCTACGAAACCGATATCAGTAACCAACGGAAATTACCACGGTCAGTTTGGGCTGGCTCCTCCTTATAACGGTGAAGACATTGTGATGGATCAGTCTGTTCCTGTAGAACGCCTTGGTCAGGAGTTTGTTCTTATTAAAGGAATGGGTAACCTTCTTCCTGAAATCGAGGGCGCCATCATTGTTGCTACTGAAAATAATACGGAAATCAGACTGAACAACAACCCTACTCCGGTTGCCACTCTGAACGAAGGACAATATTACCGTGTCAGTGCAATGAATTATATCGTTAACGGGCCATCCCATCTCAATATGTATATCAAAGCATCAAAAAATGTGTATGTTTATCAGCTCCTTTCAGGCATTGCAGATAATGATGCCACAGAAGGTTTTAATTACATTCCTCCTTTGAACTGTTTTCTTCCCACTGTTATTGATGAAATTGGAAAAATTGGAGAAATGCCCTACTATACGACATTCAACACGCCACTTTCTGTAAAGCTCAATATCCTGACGCAGGCAGGCGCCGGAGTGGCAGTAAACGGGGTAACACCTGCAGCGGCACAGGGACCTTTTCCGGTAACCGGAACTTCAGACTGGGTTTCTTACTCTATTCCCAATATATCCGGAAATGTTACGGTAACTTCCACCAAAGCTGTTACGGCCGGTATTATTGGAGGCAGCGGAAATCTGGGGTATGGAGGATATTTTGCAGGATTCAATTCTATTCCGGTGATTAGCAAGTCTTCGGGAGAATGTGTTCCGGGAATTGTGTTAGAAGTAGAAAGCGGCTTTGATCATTATCAGTGGAACCTCAACGGAACTCCTATTCCGGGAGCCAACGGTAATACCTACACTCCTACACAAGCAGGAAACTATACCGTATCGATTACGAAAAGCACCTGTACGCCTCTTACAACCTATCCTTACAAAGTATTTACCTGCCTTGTTCATACAGTAAAACTGATGAATGTCTGTAGTGCCGGTACTCCTGCTACCATCACTCCTACCTTCTCAAATTCTACACAGATTCCGGTACCGGGTACTGTACAGATCATAACGCCTCCTGCAAACGGAACTTTAACTGTAAATCCTGCAACGGGAGTCCTTACTTACACGGCCAATACAGGTACTACCACTGATACTTTTACTTATAAGTTCTGTGGAAATGATCCCGATTTTACAGATTGTGAACAGGTAAAAGTAAATGTAACCGTTCAGCCCCTGATTTTAACAGATACTACGGTAAAGAGCTGCGAGAGTAACGGAACAGGTATTTTCGATCTCACGACTGCTGCTGTGGGAGGACCGGCTAATGCTGTCAGGAAATATTATCCTACAATGGCCGATTTAAATGCCGGTACCAATGAAATTATTCCAGCCAATGCTTATTCATCAGCTGTCCTTGCTACGGTTTTTGTAAAAGTGACAACGGTAGAAGGCTGTACAGCTAATGCAAAAATCACACTTCAGTTTTATCCCAAACCAAATGTGCAGAATGCTGCACTCTCGGGTTGTTTTATTCCGGCCAGTCCTAGTACAGGAATATTTAACCTGGCAACAGCACTTGTCACTACGACCAATCCTGTGACCAAAAAGTATTATCCGACATTGAATGATGCAATCAACGGAACCAATGAAATAACAACTCCGAATGCTTATACTTCTCCCAATACCATAGTATGTGTAAAAGTAATCAATGCTAACGGCTGTTTTGACTTTGCTCAGGTCACTTTAACAGTAACACCACCTAAACCTTCACCGCTTTTGACAGACCAGTACATATGCCCGGACGCTCGGGTTACATTAGATGCAGGGCCAGGTTATACCTCTTACTTGTGGAGCACAGGAGCAACCACTCCCTCTATCACAGCTTCCATAGGTAATTATTGGGTGATCCTGACTTCCAACGGATGTGAAACAAAGCAATTTGTAAAGGTGATGTCTGTTCCGGTTCCAAAAATCAAAAAAGTGGAAACTACAGGAAATACAGTTACACTTACTGTAGAAGGCGGTACACCTCCTTACCAATATTCAAGGGATGGAATGGTATGGCAGGATTCTAATGTTTTTACAGGCCTTCCAAGAGGTAAAAATATTTTTTTTGTGAAAGACTCCAGCAACTGCCACCCTGTAGAAGTACAGATTCTGGTTCCAAATCTTATCAATGCCATTACTCCCAACAGTGATGGTATCAATGACACACTGGATTATACGGAGCTTGCATTTCTGAGAGATTTAAAGTTTGGTATATTCAACCGGTACGGACAGCTTATCCATTCTTCGGATAAAAACAATAATTTCAAATGGGATGGCACTATCGGAGGTACTCCGGTAAACAGCGGCACCTATTGGTATGAAATAAAGTGGACGGATCCGGATACCCAGAAAATGGTTTCCTACACCGGATGGATTCTGGTAAAAAACAGGAATTAGATCAAATACAATTATCCAATCAGGATTGTAATACTTTTTGTTTAAAGAAACTGTCTCATTTTTTTGAGACAGTTTTTGTTTTTTCTTCTATCCTTTAGAATATTTATGCAACTCCTTTTATTTTTGCTCCGTTCTTAGCCGCTTCGATTTTCTTAGTATTCCTAAGCTCACGTTTCATTTTACGGTAGTCCCACGGAGCAACCGCATTAATATCCTGCCAAAGTCCTATTTTTTTCTGCTGTGCAGCTTCCTGCAGTTTTCCCAAAGTGGTATCTTTGGAATAGGAAAAATACCACCATCCCAATCCTGCTTTGATAAGCTCTCTGGAAAGGTATTTCCCATCGTCATAATACACTTTCGCAATGGATCTTCCATAACGGTCTGTAGTGGTTTCAACAAAGCTTACTGTTTTCCCGAATACCTGAGCAGAAGTAAACTGTTTTGCATTTTTACCGAACGCCTGCCCACTTTCCGGACAATCGACTTCAGCCAACCTCAGTTTTTTTTGCTGGTTTCCTTTTAACAGTAAAGTAATGGTATCTCCGTCTGAAATTTTGATCACTTTTCCGGTAGTCTGTGAGAATAGAAATACAGGGAAAAGTACGTACAGCAGCATTAATCGTTTCATGGGGCAAATATAGGGATTAGTGGAGGTTTTTAATTAAAAAACCTCGCATTTTGCGAGGTTTTCATAATATTAAATTGAGTTATTTGATTTTTTTCACCTCAAAGTCTGGAGACTTTGCGGAGCGAAGGTAAAGAGCCGGAAATTAGGAAGTTGACACTAACATAAAATCTTCAATTTCCCAATAATTATCATGCAATCTTAGTTTAAATATAGCATTTCTACCGTAATAATCTTTTTTTATACGATGGTCAACAAAAACTAATGCTGTTCTTTTAGAAGGATCAAATACAATCTCTGAAAAATAGACAACACCTATCTCACATTCATTTGTATGTTTATCATACTCTGCCAGATCCAGGACTTTTGCGGTACACAAATTAAATTGATTTGCTTTTATAGAACTTCGTGTACTTAATTTTTTAATAATATCTGTATTACTGGAAAATTCTTTTAAAAGCTCCTTCCTACTTTTTATGTCATTTATATGAGCTTCGGGATGACCTGTAATAAAGTTTTTACTACTTGTAGCAAAATATGTATTTTTACTTTTAGTAGAATCTATATACAAATTGCAAAATTTTTCAGGATGATTAAAAATTTCGTTGTGCGCTTTTGTCTTCTCTTCGATATATAAATCCTCATTATGAACTCTTAAACTATCAAAATATCTTTTTTCACCTAAATAATCTTCTCGAAAAAAATAAGGTATCAACTGATCTGTTAAATCATTATATAGTTTTACATTAGTATCGGTAGATTGGCTTACACATTTTTTCATTTCCTCCTTACAATTCGTAAGTAATGAAGAGGATAATAAAATTATAACTATTTTAGTTTTAAAATTCATATTATTTAGGGATTTTGGGTTAATAACATGGTCTTACTCGCAAATTATCTTTTGGTTTTTTATAATTATCTAAAACAGATGGCATTTTTTGTGATTTTAAGTCCCTGATTTCACGTTGTTGCCTAAAATCTTTTGCAGCATTATTCCTCCTAATTCCATCAAACTTTTCAGTAATTATGTCACGATCAGAAGCAGAAAATTGAGTATCTGTTCCAAAATAAACAGCTTCCCAATTATCTCCTGCATCTGGCCTACCACTTTTTGATTTAAAACTCACCTTAAAAATTCCGTCTTTTTCCTGGGATTTACCGCCCATTTTATAGTCTGCACAATGACCACCTTCATGAATTATAATTTCTGCTAAATTATCAATATACTTTCTATCTCCTTTATTTTTTGAAACCGTGTTTACTACGCCAGAATCTATTTTAATAACATTGGGATTATCTGGATCAAAACTCGCCAAATCAAGTAAACTTTCATTCATTATAACAGTGGGCCCATCTCCAGTTATTTGATTTTTTGCCTCAAAGTCTGGAGACTTTGCGGAGCGGGAAATTTTAAGTAATCTTAATTTTTAAATGTTATATGTTATAATTTATTTTAATTGCCATACAGAACTATACATTTTTTTTTGCTTGAAAAACTGTTCCTTATTAATCTCTTGTATCTTGTATCTCTTTACGTGATAATAATAAACGCCTTCATATGCTGAATATTGATTTTTATAATTATTGTTTATAAATTTATTTCCTTCTAAAGTTGATGTAGCAATAATTTCACCTGACTTTATATATACATTTAAAACACTCGGGATTGTTAAACTATAACCATGTTCCTCTTTATGCATTAAATTATATTCTCCATTAATTTCTAATACATAATATTTATCCATAATATGAACTTCATTTTTGCTTATAAAGAAGTCTGAAAGAAAAACTTTTACGAAAAAAACTCCTACTAATAATATTGATATAACTATAAATATTTTAAATTTCATTTTACAATTATTTAATTTTTGAATTTTTATAGGATTGAATAAAAAAGTCTTTTGTTGGTACGGTCCACATATATAAATGAAACTTGCTGCTACTGCTACTCTTATCCCTTTTTAATAAGCCATCTGTTGCTGATCCTAATGTTTTAGTGTCAAAGACACTCATAATGACATTTTTCCCATCATCACTTACTCTTGCTGTTGACCAAAAGCTTCCTAATACATTCTTTTCTTTAAAGAAAGTATTATCCTCATAAAATTTACCCGAAATAAAGTCTCCTAAAGAATTCATAGCTATTTTCCAAAATTCTTGACCTCCAATCTTTCCAATATCATAAAAGTAACCTTGGGTTTCTCCATTCTCAATTTTTCCATCTTTACCTAATAATTTTGCTAATTCAACTTGGGCTTGTTTTACAGAACTTGTATTTTTTACCAAATCAAGAACAGGTCCTGCCATTACAGTATTTTGTGGATCTGTTTGAATCCCAAATATTCCTCCAATAAATTTAGCCGTCTTATTTCTAGTATTAGCAGTATGATCAAAATACCAAGTTTGTGTATTTGGATTAATCCCAAACTATTTGTTTCAAAAGATTTAAAATTATGAGCTCTTCCCTCATACTTTTTAACAATATCTACCTGCTTCCCATCAGGATCAATATATTTAATCGGATTCTGATAAGTATAAATATAAGGATTTAGATTTCCCCAGAAATATACTCCAGCATTATGTTCTCCATCACCATAAAACTGAGTCTCCATCGCTGGATTGTAAACAGCCAATGGATCCACGCCATACCAAATGCTCGCTCTCGGGTTATAATATCTTGCTCCATAATAATACAGCCCTGTTTCTCTATCCAGTTCTTTTGCATTGAACTTATATGGGTTATCATACACTCCTGTTTGCTGCTCCAGCATAGTTTCCCCGAATGGTAAATTTAAGAAAAACTGCGTACTCTGAGCACTGGAATTGGTAACATTACAAATGATAAAGACGATTCTTAAAGTAAAAAACCTCGCATTTTGCGAGGTTTTTTTTAATATTGAATTAAGTTACTTTTGATTTTTTTCACCTCAAAGTTGGGAGACTTTGTGGAGCAGAGGATACTAAATTTAAAACTATTAATTGTCTAACCCAAATTTATCTTCATAATCAAATTTTTCAATTTTATCAGAGTTTTTAATAACTATCTCTAAAGAGCCTTTTGGTTTTAGTATCGAATCTCCAACAGAAACCTTATCCCACCAATCTCTATAAACCACTATACTATCTTTATTGCCATATACCAAGAATGGTATATTGTGATTATCAGAATTAATATACTTTTTGCTAACCATTGATTTTATATCTTTATCTCTAATCTCATCTAAAAAACTACCTTTGTTTTTTGACGTAAATATAAACTTATATAAAAAAACTAATACAGCAACAATTAAAATCATTAATAAATTTTTATTTCTACTCATCGTTTTAAACTTTTATTAATATCTTTAGGAATATCTTTAACGAATCTAGTTTCAGTTCTTGACAACGAAACCCCAAATGCTGGTTTCGATAGACCATACGAAAATCCAAAAGTAGAATAACCTCCCGAATATGATCCCCATTCTTGACTACGTGAAATATCTACACCATCAGCTTTTGCAGTCAAAGAAGATCCTCCCCAAGAAAAGCCACCTCCAAAACCGGTAGTAAAACTATTTCCAAATCCTTTAAAATCATCAACTTTAAATAGAGTTTCTGGATTTGTAGCTTTTATTGTATTAAAATCTACTGATAAGCCGCTGCTATTTGTCACTGCAAAGCCATAAGAATAATAGAACTTCCCTCCCAAAACTCCACCGTAAGAATCTGCGACATATCCAACGCTTCCCGTAGCAGCAACAGGACCGACTAATTTATGAGTATATGAAATCTGAGCAGCCATACCACTTACACTTGTTTGAGAAGTTGTTATAGTAGTACCAGAAACCATTCTTATGGACTTCCCGCCTTCTGCATGGGAGAGGGTCATTTTTCCATTTCCGGTTTTTTCTGTAGCTGAACCGTTAGCATGTAAATAATACATTCTCTCAGACCCATTCCCAAAAGCTCCAATACTTTCACTTTTCCCTACATACCTATAGCCCTTTACTGCCTTATTCGTATCTTTCCATTCGTAATTTCCTGTCATTTTATTTTGATACCAGTCATCTGGTTTCATTCCTGTAGGGTCTATGTACCTTATTGGATTATCAAATGTATAAGCATATGGACTCCAACTTGGATATTTCTCAGCCAATGGATCCACCCCATACCAAATACTCGCTCTTGGGTTATAATATCTCGCTCCATAATAATAAAGACCTGTTTCTCTATCCAGTTCTTTTGCATTAAACTTATATGGGTTATCATATACTCCTGTTTGCTGCTCCAGCATTGTTTCTCCGAATGGTAAATTTAAGAAAAACTGAGTACTCTGAGCACTGGAATTGGTAATATAAAGACGATTCTTAAAGTAAAAAACCTCGAATTTTGCGAGGTTTTCATAATATTAAATTAAGTTATTTGATTTTTTTCACCTCAAAGTCGGGAGACTTTGCGGAGTGCAGGCGAACTATTCAACATCTAATACTTTATGAACATCATTAAAATTATACCATCTTTCTTTTTTACCAGGATAATAATAGTATAATTCATCCAAATAGGTATCTTCTGTAAGAAAGATAGTGCCTTTATTTATTGGTATTATATAATTGTCTAAATTGTTAATGAAACTAATGTATTGACTGTAATTATATTTAGTTTGTGAAGAAATGGTTTCGCAAAGTATATTTTTATTGTCAACTCTATTAACATCATCACTGACACGCCCTCTGCTTGAAACATATTCACTAATCAACTTATTATTAAAAAAAGCTGCTAATTTTTGAGCATCAATTGCTACGAAGAATAAATATCCTCCATTTTTTAAAACTTGAAATAATTCATTTAAGCCTTTAGTAGAATGATTAGTTTTTTTTACAGCCCTACGCTCATTAAGAGTCAAAAAATTCTCTCTGCAAAAACATTTTTTAGCCATTAAGAACTGTTGAAATGCCAAACTATCTTTTTTTAAAAATGTCTGTAATTTTTCATATCTGGTGTTTCCAACAGTAGTTTGTCCCCAAACTATCATATTAAATAGCAAAAAAACTACAACAATGAATATTTTTTTCATCACTTACTTTGTTTATTATTTTTATCTGCAACGTACAAGTAAACAACTTGAGCATCCTTTAGATACATGTGGTCATTTCCACCTGTAACTTTGTTTCCATTGATATTGTTACATGTCCTGTAAAGCTTTACATCTTTCTTTGCAATCACTTGTTCTTATCATAAGACAGTCAATTACTATTTCATAATTAATGAATTTGGAGGGAGTTTTTGCCCAATAAAAACATGCTGATACGTAAGAGTATTTAAAATCAGTATCTATTTCATTCCAATTTATTTCTTTATTATGTTGCCATAAGTTGTATATATAAATGACGTCTTGTTCATAAAAAATGTGTTTATCATGTGATATTATTGATTTAATCTCGATATCATCCCCATCATTAATATCTCTTGTAAATATGTCAGAAAAAATCATGTACATATCAAACCAATTAATTTCACCTCGTTCCAGTTTTTGATTTTTATATGCTATATAAAAGTCATACTCTAGTGTTCATAATCAAATCTTTCTGTTGTATTAGAATTTTTTATAATTACATCTAAAGAACCTTTTGGTTTTATTATTGAGTCTCCAACCAATCTTATCCCACCAATCTCTTTCAATCACTATACTGTCTTTATTGCCATACACCAAAAATGGAATATTGTGATGATCATGATGAATATATTTTTTGCTAACTATTGATTTTATTTCCTTTTCTCTCAGTTCATCTAAAAAATCACCTTTGCTTTCAGACGAAAATATCAGTTTGTATAAAAATACAATTGCAAAAACGATTAACATTATTAATAAATTCCTATTTCTACTCATTGTTCAACCCTTAAATCAAGTTTATATTATTGCCGGAGCAATTTATTAAAGAGAGAGTATAGTTCTAATAATTTCACCAGTTAAAAGGTATTGAAACATAAGTATTTTCAAAAATATGTAAAGGTAAAATTTCTTCTGCCGTTATATTAGTTTCTCTATTTTTAACAATACATACTTTAAGCAGTTCTCCACGATGATGATAGCCATTTAAAATTAATGCGTGAATACCATTGGTGTCTAAAATCCTCATAAACGCTTTAAATTTATCAATATTATCTGTTAATTCCAGGAAACTTAAATCGATATCACCAAAAGAGATATTTTCATCGGTAACGACCTGAACAAAACGTTGTCCGATATCGTATGCAGTTAGGTCTTTAAATTTTTTGTACGCAATTACAGGACTGGTTTCTAAGCAATCCAGATATACTTTTCGTCCTCCTGATAGGTAATTTCTAGTATGCAGCTTAGCATCTTGTAAAACGTCAATATTATTTCTCCTGAAAGCTCTTTTCCATTCATCTATTTGTATTAAAATATTTGCACTTGCATATTCCCATAAAAAAGAATAAACTTTTCGGCCATAAAAAAAATCACCCATTTGAATACCCTCTTCGTGATCATAAAACAACCAGAAACTTTTATACCTCAACTCATTATGTTTAAAAAAAATTGACAGATAATAAGTATTGGTATCTATATATTTTTTCATAAAAATTTAATTGAATTTTTTAAAAAGCCCTTTGGCGGCAATATTATAACTTCCAACAGCAAATATGTATGGGAAATGAGACATGAAGCTTCATAAAATTTTCATAATCAAAAGCATGAAAAATAAAAGTCTACGATATTGACCTCCATTTTATCAATCTTAATTTCCAGATGTAAAAAAAGTAAGAAATTCTTTTATAAAATCATTGATATCCATGCTCACGCTCTCATCACCAGGTTGATAATTTTCCAGTCATCTGTGGTGAGTTTCTTTTTATCCAGTACACCCCGAATTTGCTGAGACGACATTTCATCTATTTGTACACAATAATATATTTTTTCTCCATTATCAACATCTTTTTGAATACAATTAAAAATATACACATCATTTTCAAATAAAGTAACTAATGTTATTATATCATCATACCAGTCAAGTATATATATGTGTGTAATAATCATTCGTGTTTTATTTTTTACTAACATTAATATTGAAAGAATTAATTGATTCTAATAGTTTTAAAGACTTTTAAAAACAGTTTTTTATTCTCTTCACTCAACTCATTGACAATAATGGCCATTTTATTTTTATGAACATCCACGCTGTCAAAGTGTATCCCGATAGCCCCCTTTATTCATTTTTTTGGGCATCATAATCTGGGCTCTGCGCTGATTGATGGTGTCATAGTAGTAGTAATTCACATTATAAACCCCATTTCTGTAATCTCGATCTGAGTTATTAGAAAGATAAGCATTAACTTCTGCATTATTTTTAATCTTTTCAAAGATCTCAACCTCTTCCACAACCATATAGTTATCTTCCTCAAATGGCTTATAATTACCATAATAAATATAACCTATAGATTTATTCCTGACATTGATACTATACACCTGTGAATCTTCAGCCATTTCTTTCTTAATAACAAATGATTGGGGCAAGCTTACGGATACATTGGAAATCCTATGGCTTACAAATTTTTCATTCTTACAACAGGAAGATATCATAGTTAAAAGAAAACATATAAGAAAAAACTGAACTTCAGTCTTCAAATATGATTTTTTATATTTCATTGTTACTGATCTGCTTTTAATAAAAAGTTATTTTCAGTTTCCTCATTTCATTCATCAGCTCCTTTTTATATAAATCAATACGAATACCTCGAATAGAAGGGAAATTGTGGGATTTGGCATCAAAATAATATGCTATTCTGTTCAGAAATTCTTCTTGATGATCTTCCAGATATTGATCAATCTGATCTGCTATTTCTGCATCTAGATAATCCTTCGGAGGTTTAACGTAAAAACCGAAATTAATAGAATCATTTTGGAATGCTTTTTCCAACGCAAAAATGTAAATCTTATAAAAATCCTTTGTTTTCATTTTAGATTAAAAAATAAAATACCACGGACAGATGATTGCAGATCCCAAAAGAGGAAAAAAGAAAAATTTTTAAACTTTTTAAAACAAGATAAGTCTATGGTTATTAACCCGGTAAAGGTAATAAAAAAGAATTCAGGAAAATTAATTAAAAAATATTCTTCATTTTATTTTTTTTATTCCAAAAAGTATTGCAAATTTGCAGCCCTAAAAACGATGTAAATTCGTTATTAATAACACTCTCGGGGCGTAGCGTAGTCCGGTCATCGCGCCTGGTTTGGGACCAGGAGGTCGCAGGTTCGAATCCTGCCGCCCCGACTT
>NZ_JCAIOM010000028.1:0-52249 GCF_059587025.1 Chryseobacterium sp. DZ-32 | reverse complement strand
TGAGTTATTTAGCCAAAACTGTTCTCTCACCCCTTTTGCTTTGTATGTAAATTTATTCTTTTGCAAACATAGGAGCCAGAACTTAAAATTCATTGCTAAATAAATTATTTTTACACCACAATATTTACCTTTGTATCAGATTCAAAAACATATGAAAAAAATCCCCATCCTGCTGATCTTTTTTACCGGATTTTTTAATGCTCAGAAACTCACCCCCAGTGAAGTTTCAATCATCAATCAGGGAGATGTAAACACGGCGTTACCCATCTATCAGACGACGGATAATAATCAGCACCAAACCCTACTGAACATTTCTTCAGAAGCAGATCCTCTTGATCCTAACACCGCTGTTCTGGTAAAAAGGATGAAAGAATCTCTTCTTTCAACAGATGGCGGAGTAGGTATTGCAGCCCCACAAGTAGGAATCAACAGAAAGATTATCTGGGTGCAGCGTTTTGATAAGGAAGGAACACCGCTGGAATATTTTATTAACCCGGTCATTGTATGGCGTTCCGATCTGCAGAATCTTGGTCCCGAAGGAGATTTATCTATTCCTGATTTCAGAGATCAGTTCTACAGAAGCAAAGTTATCCAACTGGAATATGTGGATTTGAAAGGACAGAAATATTCAGAAATTGTAGAAGGTTTTACTGCGGTGATTTTCCAGCATGAGATCGACCATCTTTTCGGCATTCTGATTTCCGATAAAAAGGAAAAAGAGAAAAATGATTCCTATAAAAAGGTAGATGCCTATCAGAAAAGTGATGTAAATAAAGATAGGAGGTAATGATGAATTATAAATTATAAATGATGAATGATGAATGATGAATGATGAGAAAGTTGTTGTAAGGTTAAGTACATTTCTGTTTTCTATCCATATTTTATAATGAAATCTTCTCCATCTTCATAACCTGCGGGATACACATAGGTAATTACCCCGATATCTGATTGTAAAACTTCTTTTAGCTTATTGAAGTACATATCTCTTTTCTCTTCCGTGGTGTCCATTGTTAGGCTCATAATAAGCCTGTCATCATCTGTAATATTGGCACCCACCATTATTTTGTCTGGATTATCATGATATTTATTCCAGTAAAAAGTTTGGTCAAGGGCAGGATTTTCGATGAAATAACCAATCATTTCGTCTTCTGTTTTAAAAATATAATCTTTGTCGTGCCTTGGGAAAGTATAATCAAGATTTAATTTTTCATATCCGGGAAGGAATGTGTTCAGAACAAGATCAATCGTCTTTCTTGATTTTTGCCCTGCATACACCTGGCATACAATATCTATAATGATTTCCATGACACAAAATTACTCTATTTTAATATCATATTGAGTTATAAATGACGAATGACATTCATAAACACTATATACATAAAAAATAGCCTCAATGATCTGCGCCATCATTGAAATCAGCGGGAAAATAAAAAAATAAAAAGGAGCTGTTTCCATGGAAACAGCTCCTTTCGTTATAACTATGCTTAAAAAAATTGGATTAATCGTTGTTGGTGACTGAAAGTTTCACCTCCATATTATTTCTGGTCGCATTAGAATAAGGACAGATCTGGTGTGCTTTTTCTGTCAAGGCCTGTGCCTCTTCAAGAGAAACTCCGGGAATATTGACATCCAGTTCTGCTGCCAATCCAAAGCCGCCATTCTCAAGCTGACCTATGCTTACCTGAGCAGTGACTGTTGTTTCTCCGGTTTTTACTTTAGAAAGACTGATCACTCTGTTCAGAGCACTGTCGAAACAGGCAGAATATCCCGCTGCAAAAAGCATTTCAGGATTAGCAAAATCATCATTGGCTCCTCCTAAAGCTTTTGGCATTCTTACATCAAGATCCAGCACTCCGTTTTCACTTTTCACATGTCCGTTTCTTCCTCCTTTTGCAGTGACCTGAGTGGTATATAATGTTTTCATTTATTTTCTATTTTGTTTAATATTTTTAAGACTGTGTCTTTAAGGTGCAGAAGCTCTTCCGGTTGTATTCCCAGTTTTTCCTGAATTTTTCCCGGAATTTCACAAGCCTTTTGCTGAAGCTGTTTTCCTGCTTCGTCTAAAAATACTTCAACCACTCTTTCGTCCTCTTTTTTTCTTTTTCGGATAATAAATCCTTTAGACTCCAGCCTTTTAAGAAGAGGGGTCAAAGTACCACTGTCCAGAAACAGTTTTTCTCCGATATGGGTTACCGTAAGTCCGTCACCGTCCCATAATATCATCATCACAAGATATTGCGGATAGGTAATGCCCAGTTCATCAAGAAAAGGACGGTAAAGCCCTGTAATCTCTTTGGCAATGACATACAACGGGAAGCAAATCTGGTTTTCCAGTTTAGGTGTTTTCGGATTTTCCATAATTTGGGGGTACGAAAGATTCGATGAAGGTATTACTTTTTTATGATAAATTCATCCATTGGAATTCTGACTTTTTTCATAGTAGAAAGCCAGTCATTAGCTTCGTCGCGGTATCCAAGGTATAAAAGGCTTACACTTTTTAATCCCAGTTCTCTTAGTCCCAGTACTTCATCCACAACATCATTGCTGAATCCTTCCGCCGGAGTACTGTCGATTTTAAGTTCTGCAGCCTGTGCAAGCGCAATTCCTAAGGCAATATAAGTCTGGCGGGCAGTGTGGGCAAAATGCTCTTCAGGAGTCTGCGCACCGTATATTTCTTTAATTTTATCGGTATAGCTTCCGAAGCGGCCTCTTGGAAGATCCCTTACATCCGTATGATAATCGTAAACTTTGTCAATTTTTTCATTAGAATAACTGTCCCATGCTGCAAAGACCAAAACGTGAGAAGAATCTCTCATTACTTCAGGGTTTAATGCACCCGCCACCATTTTTTCTTTCAGTTCCTGGTTTTCCACTACAATAATTCTGAACGGTTGTAAGCCCGATGAAGTAGGAGCCAGTCTTGCTGATTCTAAAATCGTATTAAGGTCTTCCTGTGATACTTTTTTGGTCGGATCATAAGCTTTTACAGCATGTCTCCAGTTTAGATTTTCTATTAATGACATTTTTCTTTTTGTTTTAAATTAAACTCCTTATTGATGATTAAATGTCAGTTTTGAACTGACTCAATTAACGATACAAATATATAGCCAATTTAATTGTGCACAATTTAATTTTGAATGATTTTATTGATAACAATTATTGATGAACTTTTTGCCTTTCCACTCAATTCCACAAGAACTGGATTTTTTCAAAGCCGTAGTATTCCAATCTTTGCCGTAGAATTTTAAACTTAAAACAATGCAGAGATTTAAAAACAAAACCGCTTTAATTACCGGAGGAACCAATGGGATGGGTTTGGCAACCGCTCAGAAATTCATTGAAGAAGGAGGATCTGTGATCATTACCGGAAGAAGTGAAGAAACGGTGAATACTGCCTTAGAGAAACTTGGAGAAAAGGCTTTTGGAATTGTTTCCAATGCCGGAAATATGAAAGACCTTATGAAGCTGCAGCATGAAATCAGAAAATATGCAGAACATATTGATCTGGTTTTTGCCAATGCAGGATACGGAAGATTTGCACCTGTGGAATATGTGGATGAAAATCAGTTTGACGAATTATTTAATATGCTGGTGAAAGGTCCGTTTTTTACGGTACAGCAGGTGTTGCCATTAATGAAAAGCGGAAGCTCCGTTATTTTCAATACTTCCGTGGCAACAGAGATTGCGATGCCTAATTTTTCGGTGTATTCTGCAGCCAAATCTGCAGTGCAGTCAATGATCAAAACGTTTGCTGTAGAACTTACAGAACGTGGAATCCGTGTGAATGGAGTAAGTCCCGGACATATCAAAACCAATATTTTTAATAATACAGGTTTAACCGGAGAGCAGATAGAAAGCGCTATTGATGATATTATTCCGACAATTCCTTTTAAAAGACAGGGAGAGCCTTCAGAAATAGCCAGTGTAGTTCTGTTTCTGGCTTCAGAAGAAGCGTCCTATATCCATGGAGCGGAGATAAAAGTGGATGCCGGAATTTCTGTGATCAGATAATCCGGATTATTTGGCCTCTTTAATTTCTTTAATGATATTGGTTTTATTTTCAATACCAATATTATAGACCTTACCTTTTTTAAAGCTTTGGGTCGCTTTTTCCATCAGGCTCTTATATTCCGGTGATTTTTTAGAGAGATAAAAAACCTGTGCACTGATTCCAATAGCGACACGCACCACTTCATCCGGTTTATCAGGATCTTCCATGATGTTGGAAATAGTGGCATTATTGTACCAGGTTAAATTCTGCGGAGTGAAATTACCGGAACACGATGTAATCATAATAAAAAGTAATAGTAAACAGGACCAGGCTTTCATAATAAAAAGGATTAAGTAAAAAGCTCCTGCAATATATCAAAATATCGGCAGGAGCTCTATATAAATTAGTTAGAATCCACAGCTCGCTACACTAGGTGCAGGGGAAGGAGAACATCCGGAAAGGGATGAGAATATGTTCAATACACAGTTGGTATTTACATAATTGTTATCATATAACAGAGATCCTGATGGACTTCTGTAGTATACGTTTCCTGCAGTATTGGCATAAGAAGATACTGAAGCAGACCCACAGCTTGTGTTGGTGCAAGCAGCTCTCCATGCAGAATCGGTTACCGGTCCGCTGGAGAATAATGACGGATCAATGATTCTTTTCTCAACAATTCCTGATGCATTTTTGAAGCTTACCAAAATGGCTACGTGATATACCCATGAAACGCAGCATGTTCCGGTAGACGCTCTAAGGTTACCATACACGAATTGCTTTTCGCAATCATAGCCTGCATTCAAAAGGATCTGTCTCATTTTGTGGGCTCTTGCATAGCATCCATCCACCGGATATCTGAATGTGATACATGGTGAAGATGCCGTAGAAGTTCCACAAGCCTGGTTTTTGATCTGGGTAAAAAGACTGTTTAATGTAGCAAGATTAGGAATAACACTTACTGCCTTGTTACTTTCTCCTCTTTCTTCTTTGTTGAATACCGATTTGAAATAACGGATGTCATCAGCAGTTGCTTTTTCTACTTTTGCAATTTTATTGGTATTAGCTTTAAGGAAAACATGAACAGGAGTTTCGTTTTCAACAGCCTGTCTGATCATGGAAATATAACCTGCATTCTCTTTACTGTCCGCAATTTCATACGGCTGTGCAGTAACCATAAATGAGATTTTAAATTTTCCATCTTCTTTTTCAATCCCTACCGGAACAGTTTTGCCGAAATCTTTCATTGCAATTTCATTAGACTCCTTGGCTACAAGATTAGGATCCTGGTTGGCAGCTGAATCTGAGCAGGAATTCACTGACAGTACCGTCACGAATACCATCATGGATAACAGAAATTTTTTCATAGTTTTTATATTTTGTGGTTAGTTTTCAGTGAACATTTTAATTATGATAGTTCACTTATTTGTGACATTAAAAGTAATAAAAATTAAAATATATGCAAGATTTTTTTTGAAAAAATATATTATTCTATTGTTTTATTGATTTTATAATATTGAAAACAACTAAAAAACCTTAGGTTTTTAATAGTAGAATTTTGAAACATAGAAAATTTTAAAATAGAATTTCGAGATCTGGATTCCTACGGAATGGACAAGGTGGATGGATAGTTTATTCCTGACATACAAATGTTTTTCAATAAGATAAGTCTATTTATACTTTGTCCATTCCGTAGGAATCTAAACTATGTAATACGGATTAAATCTAAAAAAAGTCTCAATAATAGTAGAATTCTGAAAAGCAAGAAGAATTTTAAAATAGATTTTGAGGTATGGATCCTGCGGAATTACAAACATTGTGGAAAAATAACATTATCATCAAACTAAAAGCCCGGGTTCAACGATTGAAACCGGGCTTATTTTATTGTAAGTAAACTTGACTATTTGTAAATCAATTCTGCCTGGAAAACGTCTGCGAAATGCTTCCTGATCTTTGCTTTCAGTTCTTCCATTTCTTCAGGTGTCAGTTCTCTTTCAAGCTCTCTTTTTAACGAAGTAACCTGCTTATCTTTGATCCCACATGGAATGATATATTCAAAATAACGCATATCCGTATTTACATTCAGTGCAAAGCCGTGAAGAGTTACCCAACGGGAAGCTTTTACTCCCATAGCACACATTTTTCTGGCGTAAGGTTTTCCTACATCCAGCCATACTCCGGTTTCTCCCGGGGAACGTTCTCCTTTAATACCATATTCGGCAATGGTTCTGATGATCACTTCTTCCAGATTCCTCATATATAAATGAATATCAGTGAAAAAGTTTTCAAGATCCAGAATAGGATAACCTACAACTTGTCCGTAACCATGATAGGTAATATCTCCACCGCGGTTTACTTTCACGAAGGTAGCCTCAATTTCTTTCAGCTTATCAATACCGGCAAGCATATTTTCTTCATGTCCGCTTTTTCCTAACGTATACACGTGAGGATGCTCTACGAAAAGAAGGTGGTTGGGAGTAATACTATGCTGTTCCGCAGGAAGGTCTCTGTTTTTTATTTTGGTATCAATGATGTTTTTCATCAGTTGCTCCTGATAATCCCAGGCTGGCTGATATTCTTTGATTCCTAAATCTTCAAATTCTACTGCTTTATTTTGATTTGTATTCATTTCAATTTTTGATATACAAATTTAGTGAATTTTACCCTTTTATGGAATGGATAAAATCTATGGCATTCTTCTTCCAGTCTCTATCCTGAAGTAAAATATTTACGAAAGCAGTTCCAATGATGCCGCCATCCGCTTTTTCCGTTACATTTTCGAAGTCTTCTTTCGTTTTAATCCCGAATCCGATCATTACCGGATTTTTTAGAGGAAGGGAAGCTACCCTGGAAAGGTAGTTCTCATTTTTTACAACTGCATTTTCATTTCCTGTGGTAGAAGAAGAGCTTACTGCATAGAGAAAGCCTGAACTTAAAGAATCCAGATAGATCATCCTTTCATCAGAGGTCTCCGGTGTTACAAGGAAAGTGAAATTAAGATTGTATTGTTTTAATATTGACTGATAATTTTTCTCAAACTCAATAGGAGGAAGATCGGGTAGGATCAATCCTGAAACACCACTTTCCGCACAAGCCGCACAGAATTTCTCAAATCCGAAACTCAATACCGGATTGATATATCCCATCAGGATAATTGGAATGTTGATTTTGTCTTTGATGGCTTTTAGCTGAGATAACAGTTTTTCGATCGTCATTCCGTTTTGTAAAGCCAGTTCGTGAGCTTTCTGGATGACAGGGCCGTCTGCTACAGGATCAGAATAAGGCATTCCGATTTCGATCATATCAGCCCCGGAATCCTGAATCAGTTGTATAATATCAGCGGTATCTTCCAGTTGTGGAATTCCTGCTGTGAAATATATATTTAGTTTTTTCATTTTTTTATTATAGAGGTTAGAAATTAGAGGGTAGAAGTTAGAAGGTGAATACTTGTTATTAGGTAATACTTACTAATTTCCAGTATCTAACTTCTAATTTCTTTAAGATACGTTTCCATATCCTTATCTCCACGGCCGCTCAGGCAAATGACCACAACATCATTTTCATTAAATTTCTTCTTATCCAGAACAGCCAGTGCGTGAGAACTTTCCAGTGCAGGGATAATTCCTTCCAGTCTGGTTAACTCAAAGGCACATTTCAAAGCTTCATCATCATTAATGCTAAAGAATTCAGCTCTTTTTTCTTTAAATAAATGCGCGTGAAAAGGCCCGATTCCCGGGTAATCCAGTCCGGCAGAAATTGAGTGGGGCTCAATAACCTGGCCGTCTGCTGTCTGCATCACAAGACTTTTGCTTCCGTGAAGAACACCAAGCGTTCCCAGGAAAGTCGTAGCAGCCGATTTTCCGGAATCTACACCCAGCCCTCCGGCTTCAGCAGCAATGATTTTCACCTCTTTTTCTTCAACAAAATGATAGAAAGTTCCGGCAGCATTGCTTCCTCCGCCCACACAGGCAATCACATAATCCGGATTTTCTCTTCCGATTTTCTCTTTCAGCTGTTCTTTGATTTCCTTTGAAATAATACTCTGGAATCGTGCTACAAGATCCGGAAAAGGATGAGGTCCCACTACACTTCCAATCACATAATGAGTCGTCACAGGATTGTTGATCCAGTCTCTTAATGCTTCATTTACTGCATCTTTCAGGGTTTTTGAACCTGAAGTGGCAGCCACTACTTCTGCTCCCAGCATTTTCATTCTCGCTACATTGGGAGCCTGTCTCTGGATATCAATTTCTCCCATATAGACGATGCATTCCAAACCCAGTAAAGCACATGCTGTAGCGGTAGCAACGCCATGCTGTCCGGCTCCGGTTTCTGCAATAATCCTGGTTTTTCCAAGACGTTTCGCTAATAAAACCTGGCCCAGGGCATTATTGATTTTATGAGCTCCGGTATGGTTGAGATCTTCCCGTTTCAGATAGATCTGAGTCTTGTATTTCTGACTTAAATTTTTAGCAAAATATAAAGGAGTGGCCCGCCCAACATAGTTTTTCAGCAAATCCTGATACTCGGCCTGAAAATCTTCAGACTCTATGATTTCGAGATAGTTTTTTTGCAGTTCTTCTACATTAGGATAGAGCATTTCGGGGATAAAAGCACCTCCAAACTCTCCATAATATCCGTTTTCATCGGGGTTTTTATAATTCATTTTTTATTCTTTAGTTATTAAATAAGCATTGTTTTGTGAACTCAGCCAGTTGAGCAGCTCTTTTCTTTTCTGCGAGGTATGAAAAATCAAAATATCATCATCTTCAGAATTTACCCACTCCGGGCCGACACTTTCTTTGATCATTCTGGCTTTATCATGAAGAATTTCGATGTCACACTTTTCATAAAAAGGACGAAGATCTGAATGACAGAAACCTATCGCCTCCAGATTTCTATGTATGGCATTTTCTTTGAAATGACGAACCAGCGCTTCTCCATATCCTTTCTTTTTATGAGCAGAGACAAGTCCTACCACCTCCGCAAAGGAATACTCATTGTCTGCTATTTTTAAGGTAAAATCAAAATTCACCCGCATAACCGTCAGTATATTTTCATCCGTATCCATCAGAAAATGAAATTCTGAGTCTTTAAAAAAAGAGCGGAAGTAGGATGATTTCATGGTGTTCCATGCAGAAATATCCCAAAGTTCCAGGATGTGTTTTATTTCGGCTTCTGTTAAATCTTTCGTTTCTTTTACGTGATATTTCATGGGTTCAAACTATTAATAAATGTGAGATGGTAATCGTACTGCTGTTTGGTAATCAGCTTTTTATAATATAATAATTCTATTTTATGCATTAAGTCAATTAAGGTTGCTTTATCTATTTTCGACTGATACATGGTAATGGCAATTTCAAGGTTGTCAATCAGAAAATAAGGATCGGAATCCTCATATAACAGGAATATTTTGGCATAAATTAATCCTAAGTCATATTTTATACTTGATCTGACATGAGTTTCCAGAAATTTATCTGAAATAATCACCAGATAATAGCTGTTCCATAAGCTGATTCTTTCAAAAAAATACTGGATATCACTTTCTTCAAAATCTTTAATAATACAAATGAAATCGGACAATAATCCACCCGCTTCCCAATGTTCTGTATTGCTGTCGTTCTGTGAAACAAAGTGATACAGATTCTGGATTTTTTCATTCCCGAATTTAGGGGGAAATAAGGTTTTGTAAAATGTCTTTTTGAGCAAATGTATATTCATCCTTGTGTGTTTTTATGTGTTATTTATTTTGCTGATATAAAGTTTTAAACTTTTTTATGCTGTCAATATTTTTACTGCCGGGTTCTGTTTCAAACTTTGAATTGATATCCAAAGCGAAAGGCTGTTGCTTCAATGTTTTTACATCACAGATATTATCTTCAGAAATTCCGCCGCTTAGAAAGTAGGGCAGTGGAATCTCAAGTTCATTCAGAATATTCCAGTCAAATTGTTGTCCCGTTCCGCCAAAGGCTTTGCTGTCAGTATCGAACAGGTAGTAGGTGATAGGTTGCAGGTTGCAGGTTGTCGGTTGAAAGTTAAAAGCCTGCGTTATATTAATTTTATTTTCAGTTGCATTGTTTCCTATTCTGATGACTTTAATAATACCAACTTCCGGATTCAGCTTTTGTCTTAATTCAGCAATAAAATCGTTATTTTCATCACCATGAAGCTGTACAAAATTCAAATCTGCAGACTGAACGATCTTTACAATGATATCTGCTTCTTCATTAACAAAAACGCCCACTTTTCCCTGGTGATCAATGGTTGAGATCTCTTTCAGACTCAGATGATTCAAAACATATCTCGGCGATTTTTCGTAGAAGATAAAACCGAGAAAATCTGTTTTCATAGCAATCAGTTCCTGAATCTGGTCCGGTTTTGTAAGACCGCAGACTTTGAGTTGAGGTGGCAGGTTTGAGGTTGTAGGTTGCAGGTTCATTGTTATTGAGTTTAAATTTGAGAAGCGAATTCTTCAAAAGCTTTGGCAGGATCTGTATTTTTCATGAAATATTCGCCCATCAGGAAACCGTCAAATCCTTTTTCTTTTAAAAACTGAAAATCTTCAAGGCTGTAAATACCACTTTCTGCAACAGATAAAACTTCTTTTGGAAGCTGGTTTTTTAGCTGAACGGAATGCTGAAGATCCACTTTAAAATCTTTAAGGTTTCTGTTATTAATTCCTACCAAATCAATTTCTGAATTGAAATGTTTCAGTTCATCTTCTGTATGAATTTCCAGTAAGACCTCCAATTTCAGTTGGTGAGCTAATTCGGTAAATTCCTGTACCTGAGCTGGTGAAAGACATGAAGCGATCAGTAATACTACATCAGCTCCAATACTTTTGGCTTCATAAAACTGATATTCATCAATCATAAAATCTTTTCGCAGAATCGGAATGGTAATCTCATTTCTTACATCCATAACATCATTTAAATTTCCTCCGAAAAAATCATGATCAGTCAGGATTGAAATTCCGCTGGCTCCAAAATTTTCGTAAGCAGAAACTACCTCCAAAGGCTGTACATTATTATTGATGATCCCTTTTGAAGGAGATTGTCTCTTAAACTCAGCGATAATTCCGCTTTTATTGTTGATGGATTCTTTCAGTGAATAGGTTGGTCTTCCAAAGAAAGAGGTGTCTTTTAACCGGTCAAGGGAAATGCGCAATTTTGCAGCAGCAACCTCCTCTTTTTTCCGTTCAATAATTTTATCCAGTATAGTCATTTTTTTGTGTCTGTAATGTAGTCAATAGTGAATTTTGCTTTGCAAGTGAATGGTGAATCTTATTGGATCAAAAGATTAAAACTATTCAATGCTTTTCCGCTTTGCAGACTTTCATCAGCCATGAGAAGACAGTTATCGTAGGTCCCGAATTTATGGGTGTTGTAAAGTGCGGCTGAAGCGTTGGCAAGAATTACTGAGTTCTGCTGTTCTGTACCGTTTCCTTCCAGAATATTCATAAATATTTTTGCCGTTTCCCGAATGGAGTTTCCTGCTTTAATATCTTCCAGCGTTACCGGATTGAAACCTAAATCTTCTGCAGAATAAATTTCTTCTCCGTTTTTGGTGATGATTTTGCTGTCGCCGGTAAGACTTATTTCATCATATCCGTCAAGACCATGCACCAGAATAAATTCACGTGCTTCCTTTTGAAGAAGATACTGATAGATTCTTGCAATTTCCAGATTATAAACTCCAATCATGGAAAATTTTGGTTTTGCCGGATTTACCAATGGACCCAAAAGGTTAAAGAATGTCCTCAATCCCAGCGACTTTCTTAATAATCCGACAGATTGCAGCGCAGGATGAAAATAGGGAGCATGCAAAAAGCAGATGTTTGCCCTTTCAAGATCTTCATTCAATTGCTCTGAGCTGTTTTTAAACTGATATCCCAGTTCTTCCAGTACATTCGATGAACCTGTGGTGGTGGAAGCTCCGTAATTTCCATGCTTTGTTACCTTTTGTCCGGCTCCGGCTACTACAAAACTGGCCAGGGTTGAGATATTGATGGTGTCTTTTCCATCACCTCCTGTTCCTACAATATCAATCGCATCACTGGCATCGATGTTTACAGGAACAGCCATTTGTAACAATGCTTCTCTGAAACCTTCCAGCTCTTTCAAGGTGATATTCCGCATCAGGAAAACACTGATAAAAGCAGTCACTTCCGCAGCGTTGAATTTATTCTGTGCAATCTCAATCATGGTAGCCTTCGCTTCAGATTTTGAAAGCGTATTATGGTTGAACAGGTATTGAAGTATTTCTTTCATTTGTGGTATTTTTATGGTTGTTGAAGGACTTTCTAAGGTTTTCATGACAACAGAAAGTTTTTAATGATTACTTCTCCTTCCGGTGTTAAAATGCTTTCAGGGTGAAACTGTACTCCGTGTACATCATAGGTTTTGTGCTGCAAAGCCATGATCATTCCGTCTTTATCTACAGCTGTGATTTCCAGTTCTTCCGGAAAACCTTCCGGATTGACTGCCCAGCTGTGGTATCTTCCTACTTCCAATCCTGATTGCAGATCTTTGAAAACTTTAGTATTTTCTTTTACTATTTCAGTAGTGGTGGCTACTCCATGGAAAATTTCAGAAAGGTTAATAAGACTTCCTCCGAAAGCTTCAGCTATGGCCTGCTGTCCGAGACATACTCCAAGGATACTTTTTGAAGGAGCGTATTCTTTAATAAGGTCTAATAAAATACCTGCTTCTTCAGGAATTCCGGGACCGGGAGAAAGGATGATTTTGTCGTATTTTCCAATCTCTTCAAGGGTAATTTCATCGTTTCTTACCACATCTACTCTTTGGTTCAGAATTCTTTCAATAATCTGAACAAGGTTATAGGTAAAGCTGTCGTAATTGTCGAAAACGAGAACTTTAAGTGGCGTCTGCTGAGTGTTTATATTGCTGTTCATTGCTTTTTTTGTTAGATAGTTGCTGGTTTTTTTTTGTTGCTAGCTGGTGGGTTTATTTTTCAACTATTTTTTCTGCTTTTTCTACTGCTTTTTTCAGTGCATTCAGTTTGTTGTTGACTTCCTGTAATTCACTTTCAGGGACAGATTTTGCTACAAGACCGGCACCAGCCTGGTAAAATAAGGTATTGTTTTTACTTAAGAAGGTTCTGATCATAATGGCCTGGTTGCAGGTTCCGTTCAGTCCGATGATTCCTATACAGCCGCCATAATAGCCGCGGGAATCTTTTTCATATTGATTGATCAGCTGAAGCGCTTTATGCTTGGGTGCACCGCTTAATGTTCCCTGAGGGAAAGTAGCGGAAACCATTTCCAGAGGATTGATGTCATCAGCAACATCTGCAGTCACCTCACTTACCATATGAATAACATGCGAGAACAGCTGGATTTCTTTAAGCTTGGTAACCGTTACATTTTTTCCGAGTTTTCCAAGATCATTTCTTGCCAGATCCACCAGCATGGTATGCTCTGCATTTTCTTTAGGATCGGCTTTCAGGACTTCAATAGCTTCAAGGTCAGCTTCAAAATTTCCTGTTCTTTTGGATGTTCCTGCAATCGGGTGAATAATGGCTTTATTGTTTTTGATGATTAACTGGCTTTCAGGACTTGATCCGAATAATTTGTAATTTCCGTAATCAAAATAGAATAAGTAAGGAGAAGGATTGATATTTCTCAAAGCACGATACACGTTGAACTCATCACCTTTGAATTTCTGCTCGAATCTTCTGCTCAGAACCAGCTGGAAGACATCTCCGCGCATACAGTGTTTCTGAGCTGTCTTTACCAGTTCAATATACTCTTCATCTGTAATATTAGATGTTTCTTCGCTTGTTTTCTCAAATGGGTAAACCGGAGTATTCTGATTTTTAATGAGGTTTTCCAACAGATGGAATTCAGATTTTACGCCATCAATACAGTTTTCAATAATATACATTTCATCATTAAAATGATTGATAGCAATCACATATTGGTACAATCTATACCTTAAAACAGGAATCTCTACTTCCTTGCTTTGTGCTTTAAGGCTGATGTTTTCAAAAAACTGTACTGCTTCAAAACTTGTGTAGCCGAAAAGGCTCTGAGCCGTCTGCTCAATAGGATCATTGGTTTCTTCACATTTAAAAATCTGACGAAATTCTTCAAATACATCTGTAATATTACGCTCCATAATAAATTGCTTTACGGGAGCAGAGGAAGGAAGCTTGATTTCATATTCGCTGAGGTTTTTCACTTCAATTCCGGCGATGGCATTCACTGCAATGAAGGAAAAGTTATTATCAATACTTTTTGAATCTGAACTTTCCAGAAGAATCGTGTCACGGAATTTATCCCTGATCTTAAGGTAAATATTCATAGGAGTATGAAGGTCTCCCAGTGTTTTTTTCGAAACGGTTTTTATTGTAATTGTTTTGGTCAACATTTTATTGTTTTTTGAGATTAAGGAATAAAAAAAGGCTTTAACGGTATCCGTCAAAGCCTATATATTGTTTTTTGATTATTTCTGCTGTAATTAACAACATGACAATACCTCCAGACCCGACGAAGAGTTTGAAAGCCACCACCAAATATTGTTGTTCATTTTAAACATAGGACAAATGTAGAAATTTTTTTTATACAAAGACGAAAAAATTTCTGAAAATAAAAAAACTTAACATTGAAACCTCTTATTTAAGCTGTTTGAGTTCTTGTTTCAATACTTTGATTTTTTCTCTGTAAGTTTCATCATCGTAGTCTTTTACATAATCTTCCAATGCAGCAATATATTCTTCAATGAATTGTTTATTTGTTCTGTCTGCTTCATATTTGATTCTTGCAGAATTCACAGGAGCCATTTTTTCATTTTGTAATACAATTTTTCCTTCCCTGGATTGGTCATAAAGGATGACAATGTTTTTTTCATATCCCGGAATGTATTTTACAGGAATATCCTTATCACCCGGAATTCTGATTGAATTTCTGATAGGATAAATGGCTGCAGTAGTAGTGGAGAAAAAGGTAGTGGTATATTTTCCGTCCTGTTTCTTTACAATAGCCTCATAATCGTGGATGTACATGTCATTCAGGGTAGAATTGGTTTCTACATTAGAGGTGATAATAGCAGTGCTTTCTACTCCGTATTTGTTTAAAAACCATGCATTTAGAAACTGTCCTCCAAAACCATTCAATATAGCAAGTGGAATGATCGGAATCAAAAACCATGCTTTTTTGGTCAGATAGGAGAGCAATCCAAAGAATGCAAACAACAGAACCACAGTATAAAAACCATGATGGCTAGTGAAAAACAGAATTTTTGAAATTAAAACCATGGATTAAATATAATTATAATAATCTTTTATTTAAACGCTGAGATCGCAAAGATGTTATTAAATAACTGTTAAAATGATCGCAAGGGCATTTCACTTAGCAAAAGACGCTGTTATTAGCTGAATGAAGTGCCTTTGCGAACAAAAAAATAAATTTTTATCATCATTACTTTGCGAACCTGGCGTTTGAACTATTTATTGTACTGGCTCAGATAAAGGAATGTCAGGAGTTCCGCTGTAGAAAACAATCAGCGTTGCTCCGAGGTCTCCGGTTTTACCTCTGTGGCCGGTATTAACCATTTCAGGAAGCACCTGACCTTTTCTTATCCATTGCGTTTTTCCATCCTCTTTTCTTTCAATCTGAATTTCACCTTTTTCTACATAAGCAGCATTAATCACAGGATGTTTATGCCAGCTCAGTGCCGAATTGGGAGGTACAGCAATTTTAAGGACTGAAATTTCCGGCTGAGTTGAGGGGTAAGCAGGATACGTAGTTCCGTCCCAGGATTTCGTCGTTTTTAAAAGCGTTACCGATTCAATTTTATCAGAATATTCTGATTGTGGTTCATTGGATGAATTATCACATGAAAAAAGGAGAGAAGAGAGTATAGCAAAGCAAGCTGTACCCAATACATGTTTTCTGGTCATACATTTTTAAATTAATACGTTGATTTTTGGCTCGGATCATCCGATATACAAAAATACTAACCTGATTTAAAATTCTCCCATGTTTGAATTATTTTTTTTATCAGTTGTTAAGATCCTGATCTCAAAAATATTTCCTAAAGAAAACATTTGTCATAAGTTTAAAAGTTTATTTTTTATATTTTTGCTTCCAAATTAGAAAAAAATGAAAAAAGTATTAGCAATCGCATTTATCGGAGGTTTATTATTAGCAAGCTGCAAAAAAAAGCCAGATCACTCTTTACAGGATAGCAACACAATGCTTGAGGAACCGGAAGCAACTACTGTGGTAGATTCTACTGCTAAAACTGCTGCTCCAGCTGCTGCAACTGCACCTGAAGCTGCTAAAACAGATTCTACAGCGAAGAAATAATGAAAAAAATACTTTTGGCAGGAACACTGGGGCTTATGATCATTTCCTGTTCTAAAAAAGAAAATACAGCAGAAGTGGCATCTTCTTCTGAAACTACAGCTGTTTCAGAACCTGCTCAATCTAATCTTTCCGGTGATCAGATCATGGAAACATTGGACTGCTCAGGCTGCCATTCTGTGAATGAGAGAATGATAGGACCTTCTTATCAGGAAATTGCAGGAAAGTACTCTGAAAAGGATACTGAACTGCTGGCTTCCAAAATTATAGAAGGCGGAAGTGGAGTATGGGGAAATGTCCCTATGGCTGCCCATCCTCAGGTATCTAAAGAAGATGCCAAAAAAATGGTGGAATATATTTTAAGTCAGAAGAAATAAAATATGTCTGCTGAAAAATCCAGTCTGCACACAAGAAATCTGCATCGTAATTCCTACGATTTTGATCAGCTTATTTCTTGTGTGCCGGAACTGAAACACTATGTTTTTACAAATGCCTATCAGACAGTAACCATTAATTTCAGCATTCCTCAAGCAGTTAAACTGCTCAATAAAGCCTTACTCTTACATTTCTACAACATTAAAGGCTGGGATATTCCCGATACCAATCTTTGTCCACCGATCCCGGGAAGAGCAGACTATGTACATTATATTGCCGATCTATTAGGTGAACCACTTAACAAAATTCCCACAGGAAATTCTGTAAAAGGATTAGACATAGGAACAGGCGCGAATCTCGTATATCCTTTAATCAGCTGCAAATCTTATGGCTGGACCATTCTGGGAACGGATATCAACCAGGATTCTTTGAAAAATGCTCAACACATTCTGGATCAAAATGAAGATTTTTCCTCTGTTATTCAGTTAAAAAGCCAGCCTGATGCTGATCATATCTTTACCAATATCATTGGTCCGGAAGACAGATTTACTTTCACCATGTGCAATCCTCCTTTTCATGATTCTGAAGAATCTGCCATGAAAGGGAATATCAGAAAAACAAAAAATCTTAGTAAATCAAAGAAAACGAAACCTCTTCTTAACTTCAGCGGACAGCAGTCTGAACTTTGGTGTGAAGGTGGTGAACTTGCTTTTATTACTAAAATGATCAATGAAAGCACATTGTTTTCATCACAGGTTCTTTGGTTCACGTGTCTGGTTTCGAAAAAAGACAATCTCAATAAACTCAACAATCTTTTAAAGAAAGTAAATGCTGTAGAGGTGAGAACTATTGATATGGCTCAGGGACAAAAAGTAAGCAGAATGCTGGCGTGGACGTTTATTCCCCGAAAAGACAGAAAAAGCTGGTTGATTTAAAATTCAAAGTTCAAAGTTTAATGTTATAGCACAATCATTCAAATCTTTGATCTCTAAACACGTATCCCGAACCCCAATACCCCGCATCTTTACCACTTTTTAAAATTTCTTAAAAAAGCCATTGACGGTCATGTCAAAAATGCCTAAATTTGTACGCTTTTAGAAAAATAAGAAATGCAATTATCAGAACAAGAAATCATTAGAAGAGAAAAGCTGAATAAGCTTACTGAAATGGGGATTAATGCGTTCCCTGCGGATGAGTATATAATTACAGATACTACAGAATCTATAAAACAGGATTTTTCTGAAAGTAAACAGGTGAAGATCGCTGGTAGATTGATGTCCCGCAGAATTCAAGGAAAGGCTTCTTTTGCAGAATTGCAGGATTCTAAAGGAAAAATCCAAGTTTACTTCAACAGAGACGAGATCTGTCCGGGTGAAGATAAAGAACTATATAATGAAGTATACAAGCACCTTCTGGATATCGGTGATATTATCGGTATTGAAGGAGAATTGTTTACCACTCAGGTAGGAGAAAAGACGGTTTTAGTGAAAAACTTTACGCTTCTTACAAAGGCTTTACGCCCGCTGCCTCAGGCTAAAACTGATGAAAACGGAGTAGTACACGATGGTTTTACAGATCCTGAATTAAGATACAGACAGCGTTACGTAGATTTAACGGTAAACCCACAGGTAAAAGAAATTTTCGTGAAGAGAACAAAATTGTTCAATGCCATGAGAACATTCTTTAATGATGCAGGATATTTTGAAGTGGAAACACCAATCCTACAGTCAATTCCTGGTGGAGCAGCAGCAAAACCGTTTATCACGCACCACAATGCATTGGATATTCCATTATATTTAAGAATTGCCAACGAATTATATCTGAAAAGACTGATCGTAGGTGGTTTTGACGGAGTATATGAGTTCTCTAAAAACTTCAGAAATGAAGGAATGGACAGAACCCACAACCCTGAGTTTACCGCTATGGAAATCTATGTAGCGTACAAAGATTATAACTGGATGATGGATTTCACTGAGAAATTACTGGAATTCTGTGCTATCCAGGTAAACGGAACTACAAAAGCTACCTTTGGGGAACATGAAGTAGATTTCAAAGCTCCTTACCCAAGAGTTTCCATGACAGAAGCGATCCTGAAATTTACAGGTTTCGATATCACCGGAAAAACTGAGAAGGAATTATATGATTTCGCGAAATCTATCGGTATCGAAGTAAATGAGACGATGGGTAAAGGAAAATTAATCGATGAAATCTTCGGTGAGAAATGTGAAGGAAACTTCATCCAGCCGACTTTCATTACGGATTATCCGATCGAAATGTCTCCACTGACAAAGAAACATAGAAGCAAAGAAGGCTTAACAGAGCGTTTTGAATTAATGGTATGCGGTAAAGAAATCGCTAATGCATATTCAGAGCTTAATGATCCTATCGATCAGAGAGAGCGTTTTGAAGCACAGATGGCGTTATCTGAAAGAGGAGATGATGAAGCAATGTTCATCGATCAGGACTTCTTAAGAGCGCTGGAGTATGGTATGCCACCAACTTCAGGATTAGGAATCGGTATGGATAGATTAATTATGTTCTTAACGAATAATGCCTCAATCCAGGAAGTATTATTCTTCCCTCAGATGAGACCTGAAAAAGCAGTCCCACAAATTGAATTAGGAGAGGATGAAAAAGTAATCCTTGAAATCCTTAATTCCCAGGAAGAGCCGATGGCTTTGGCAGAAGTAAAAGAAAGAAGCCAGTTATCCGGTAAAAAATGGGATAAAGCTTCCAAGACTTTGACAAAAAACAATATTGTGAAAGTAGAGAAAATTGACGAAAATCTTTTGATGAAACTGGCTTAAGATTTCTCAGAAAACATAAATAAAAAAAGGTACAGTGCTATGCTGTACCTTTTTATTTTTTCCATTTCCTAAGCTGTGCCCTGAAGTTTTTAAAGGGAGCTACGGTATTGATATGGATCCATTTCCAAACCGGCCACTGGGCGGGTGTTGTTGCCCATTTTCTTTTGCCAGGAATAAATAGTATATCATCATCAAGGCTTTCTATCCAGTTGATAATTTCATCCACCTGATTTCGAAGCAGTTCTCTTTGTTCTTGTAAAGTATGAGAACCATATTGATTATAAAAAGACTGGTACAATCCTCCCAGGTTATTCCATTTGTATTCAGGAGTGGGAGTTTTTACTTCAATTCCTTTGCTTTCATCAGATTCCCACTGTAAAAGCAGGTGAGTCCAACCCAATTGATAGGAAATATTTTGTGATGGAGTTTTATCAACCCCCGGCTGCAAAAGATCTTTGTCCTCTTCATTGATATCATTAAATTCCTGATCATAGAGAAGATATCTTTTCTTTAGCTCTTCAATGAGTTCTGTTTTGTCTTTATAAGTCTGCATACTTACTATTTTCTCAACTTACTGAAAGAAGCCATCAGATAAAATAAGAAAGGAAGAATAAATAGTGATCCCAGCATCAATGCCCATCCCAATGCAGCGATAGTTTTTTCAGGAGCCATATGTTCCAGTAATGAAAGATGCTGTCCGTTTCCTAATAAAATAATATCCGGATTATGCTGATACGTTGCCGCTACTAAAATCATCACCATCTGGAATCCTGCCAAAGCACGTACGGGAAGCAGCTTCTGACGGTTCATCGCTCTTAAAATAAGCAATAAAGCAATCGTAGCAAAAGCAATCGCCATAATACCCAAAGGTTTAGAAAATACCCACATCAAAAGGGGAATGTCTGAAATATAAGCAGTTACGAATACCAATATTCCTGTAACCACAACAAAGATCATGGTCTGCTTGGATTTTCTGATCATTAACAAAAGATCGGCCTTATCACGCGTTTCTCTTAATGAAAAGATAGAAGCAAGATAAGCACAAAGGGCTACCGTAAATAAACCCACAGAAACCCCAAACCAGTTCAGCCAGCTGAACACATACAAATCCAGAAAACCTACAGCATCAGGATTGATAGAATGTGAAACCGTAGCAGCAGCTATTAACCCTAAAAAGAAAGGTGTTAAAAGGCTTGCGTAGTAGAAAATATGAGTGTATAAAACCTGCCAATTGTCTTTCACAGCATCATAATGCCTGAACGTAAAAGCTGTTCCTCTTGCAATAATTCCTAAAAGCATTAAGACTAAAGGAATGTGAAGATAAGTAGACATGGTCGTATAAATCTCAGGAAAACCAACGAAGAGAATTACAATCGCAATGATAAGCCACATGTGATTGGCTTCCCAAACAGGAGCAATAGATTCATACATAATCTCATGGGTTTTATGGCGGGCTTTTTTATTGGTGAACATTTCTACAATACCTGCTCCAAAGTCAGCTCCTCCCAGAATAATATAAAGACAGATGGATAGCCAGAGAAAACCTATTACAATGTAAATCATGATTTTTTGTTTTTATCGTTAAACTGAGCATCAGTAGGATCGTAAAGCTTCGGTACCATTTGAATCTGTCTCTTTAAAAGGAAAACAAGTATCAATGATAATGATACGAAAATAGCCGTAAAGAAATAGAATGAATACTGTATTCCCGGCATAGGAGTTACCGCATCAGCTGTCCTCATAATTCCATAAATAATCCAGGGCTGTCTTCCTACTTCTGTTACCGTCCATCCCGCTTCCAGAGCAATATATCCAAAAGGTGTTGCGATTAAAAAGGTTTTTAATAACCAGTTTTTATTCAGCCATTCTTTTCTGAAGAAGAAGGCATACAAATAGACAGCTCCAATAACAATCATAATCACACCAAAGAAGATCATAATCTGAAAAGCATAATGAACCACAGCAATCGGAGGCCATTCATCTCTAGGGAAATCCTTAAGACCTTTTACTTCAGAATTAAAGTCATTACTCACCAGAAAACTCAACACTTTTGGAATTTTCACTGCATATTTCACTTCTTCTTTTTCTTCATCAGGAATTCCTCCAATCACAAATGAAGCCCCTTTTTCAGTTTCAAAATGAGCTTCCATGGCAGCCAGCTTAATTGGTTGTCTTTCCGCAACGGATTTAGCAGCAACATCACCGCTCAAAGGGGCTCCAAAAGCTCCGATAAGAGCAAAACCTACGGCAATTCTAAACGCTTTGGTGTGAAACTCAATATTTCTTTTTCGCATGATCATAAAAGCGTGTACTCCTGCTACAGCAAATCCTGTTGCACAAAACGCAGCAACGGTCATATGAAGGGCCTGCGGAAACCATGCATCATTGAACATCGCTTTGATAGGATCTATGTTAAGATACTGTCCGTTAATATAATCAAAACCGGTGGGAGAATTCATCCATGAGTTGGCTGCTACCACCAGAATTCCGGAAGCCAGCCCGCTTACTCCAACAAGAAAACCACAGAACCAGTGAAACCATTTATTGAATCTTTCCCATCCGTATAAAAAGAAACCAATGGCAATCGCTTCGATGAAAAAGGCTGTTCCTTCCAGAGAAAAAGGCATCCCGAAAATCGGACCTGCATGTTTCATAAACCCTGGCCATAGAAGCCCAAGTTCAAAAGAAAGCATCGTTCCTGAAACGGCTCCCGTTGCAAAAAGAATAGCCACCCCTTTACTCCATGCTTTTGTAAGTCCTTTATATACCTCGTTATTGGTTTTCAGATATTTCCAATGGGCAAAAGCCATCAGAAAAGGCATCACCATACCCACACAGGAGAATATGATATGAAAGCCCAGAGAGAGTGCCATCTGAGCGCGTGCTGCGATAAAATCATCCATAATTTCAACTTTTCAGATAATAAATTTAAGCATAAATTATTGATGTTGAATATGATTTACAACAGTTGCTATCTCATCAATACATTTTAATTTTGTTTCTTTTACCGGCTCACTAATCCTTATGTTTTTCTAAAGAAAACTCCACATTTTTTTGACACTTTTTAACTTTCATACCTCGAAAAAAATCACGATATTTGTGAGTCTTTGCATATAGCAGGATTTTTAATTTTTAATATGAGTCAAAAACAATATACAGCTAGTAGTATTCAGGCATTGGAAGGAATGGAACACGTTCGTATGCGTCCTTCAATGTACATTGGTGATGTAGGAGTCAGAGGACTTCACCACTTGGTTTATGAAGTAGTAGATAACTCTATTGACGAGGCATTGGCAGGGTACTGCGACACGATCTTCGTTAGCATCAAGGAAGGAAACGGAATTGAAGTAAGTGATAACGGTAGAGGTATCCCGGTTGATTTCCACGAAAAAGAGCAGAAATCTGCCCTTGAAGTGGTAATGACAAAAATTGGAGCCGGAGGTAAGTTTGACAAAGACTCTTATAAGGTTTCAGGAGGTCTTCACGGGGTTGGGGTTTCGTGTGTGAATGCTCTTTCCAACGAGATGATCACTACGGTTTACAGAGACGGAAACGTTTACCAGCAGATTTATTCAAGAGGAAAAGCCCAGACAGGTGTTGAGGAGATTGGTCACAGCGAAAAAAGAGGAACCAAGCAGTTTTTCCAGCCGGATGATAGTATATTTACAGAGTTAATTTATAATTACGATACATTAGCAAGCCGTTTAAGAGAACTTTCTTACCTTAACAAAGGAATTACCATTACATTAACTGATGAAAGAGAGAAATTAGAAGACGGATCTTTCCGTTCGGAAGTTTTCCATTCAGAAGGTGGGTTAAAAGAATTCGTTGCTTACATTGATGGTAACCGTGAGTCTATCATGGAACATGTAATCTTCATGGAAGGAGAAAGAGATGATATTCCTGTAGAAGTAGCAATGCGTTACAATACTTCTTTCAACGAAAATCTTCACTCTTACGTAAACAACATCAACACTCATGAAGGAGGAACTCACCTTGCAGGTTTCAGACGTGCTTTGACGAGAACCCTTAAAAAATATGCTGATGATCTGGGTATTCCACAGAAAGAGAAAGTAGAAGTTACAGGTGATGATTTCCGTGAGGGATTAACAGCAGTAGTTTCTGTAAAAGTAATGGAACCTCAGTTTGAAGGACAGACTAAAACAAAATTAGGAAACTCTGAAGTTTCCGGAGCTGTAGATAAAATTGTAGGGGAAATGCTTACCAACTTCCTGGAAGAAAATCCTAATGAAGCTAAGCTGATTGTTCAGAAAGTTGTTTTAGCTGCAAAAGCAAGACAGGCTGCAAAAAAAGCCCGTGAAATGGTTCAGAGAAAATCTCCGATGGGAGGTTCCGGTCTTCCAGGGAAATTATCAGACTGTTCATCAAAAGATCCGGCAGAATCTGAAATCTTCCTTGTAGAGGGAGATTCCGCAGGGGGTACGGCTAAACAGGGAAGAGACAGACACTTCCAGGCTATCCTTCCGTTAAGAGGTAAAATTCTGAACGTAGAGAAATCTATGCTTCACAAAGTATATGATAACGAAGAGATCAGAAATATCTATACTGCTCTTGGGGTTTCTGTAGGTACTGAGGAAGACAGCAAAGCATTGAACCTGGCAAAATTAAGATACCACAAGATCGTTATCATGACCGATGCCGATATTGACGGATCTCACATTTCAACACTGATTCTTACTTTCTTCTTCAGATATATGAAGGAACTTATTGAGAATGGTTATATCTATATCGCTCAACCGCCTTTATACCTTTTAAAGAAAGGAAATAAAAAAGTGTATGCTTATAACGAAAAAGAGCGTGAGGAATTTACTTTAGAAATGTCTCCGGACGGAAAAGGAGTAGAGGTACAACGTTACAAAGGTCTTGGAGAGATGAACCCTGAACAGTTGTGGGAAACTACATTGAATCCTGAACACAGAATTCTGAAGCAGGTAACCATTGATAATGCAGTGGAAGCAGACAGTATTTTCTCAATGCTGATGGGAGATGAAGTTCCGCCAAGAAGAGAATTTATCGAGAAAAATGCGAAATATGCAAAAATTGATGCATAAACCTTTTTAAAAATATAATAAAAAAGCTTCTGATTATTTAGAAGCTTTTTTTATATTTGGATAAACCAAAAAAACAATAATATGTTAACTCTTTTACAAACAGATCCTTACAACGGAGCAGATGCGGCTTCTGGTGCAGTTGCTGCAGGATTAGGGATCGGAACAATGTTCTTCGGACTGCTTTGCTATATATTCTATGGATACTGCATGTACAAAATCTTCCAGAAAGCAGGAAGACAAGATGCCTGGGCTGCCTTTATTCCTATTTACAACACGATCGTATTACTGGAAATTGTGAAAAAGCCGATTTGGTGGATCATTCTTTTCTTTATTCCATTGGTAAACATTTATGCATGCTGGGTGGTATATGACAGACTTGCCAAAGGCTTTGCGAAAGAAACACCTCTGTACACTATTCTGATTCTCCTTTTCGGATTTATTTTTATTCCTGTATTGGGATTGGGAAGTGATCGTTTTGACAGTAAACTGGTCCCGAATGATTAAATAGAAAGAAAAAAATTAAAAGACTTCATTGCTGAAGTCTTTTTTTTATTAATCATCGATAGGATTGTAGAATTAATTGTACTTTCCGTTATTATTAATTCTACAGTATTTGAATCATATGGATTGTAAATTATTATAAATTTGAGTACAGACAATTTGAAGTTTATCCCTTCATGTTACAGAATATATATTCTTATTTCAATATAGAATGAATATAAATATTCTGTTTTAACTTTTCAGAAATAAGTAATGAAAAGTTGATAATGTGTTCATTGCCTTATAGGTACATTTAAAACAGTACTTTTTTAAGTATTAGGTTGAAGGCTTCACATGTTGGAGCCTTTTATATTTTTTTAACAGTTATTAAGATTTTATTATTTTTGTACCATCTTAATAACTATGATGAAAATATTAGTCCTCGGGGCATTATCTACCGCCTCATTATATTTCGCACAGAGCTATCCTGCCTCTGCCATTCCTGAGAATTTAAAGAAAAATGCGAGTGCTGTAATCCGAAAAGAATTTACAACCGTTCAGATCAATAAAATCGATGAAATAAAATATCAGAAAAATAAGATAATTACAGTCTTAAATAAAGACGGTGACGATGAGGCAGTAGCTTACATCCCTTATGATAAATCAAAAAGTATTTCAAACATAAAACTTACGATTTACGATGAGACCGGCAAAAAAATTAAAAGTGTTTCAAAATCTGATTTTAAAGACGTAGCGAACAATCCTCTGGGAGTTTTTTATTCTGATAACAGGATATTGGTTTATTCATATACACCGGTGCAATATCCTTATACTATTGATTTTTCCTATGAAGCTGAAGATGAAGACACTGTTTTTATCCCGGATTTTGTACCTTTTACTTCTACTAAAATATCTCTTGAAGAAGCACAGTTTAAAATCGTTAACACTTCTGGAATAGAACTCAGATCTAAAATTTACCCTTCAAAATACAATTATACCTCTGTGATAGAAAGCGGTAGTGGAAATGATAAAACCTATTCATACAAAAATGTACCTGCTATTGACGATGCTTTTATGATTCCAGAGCCTGTTAAAATCTTACCTGCGGTCAACTTTACACTTACAAAATTCAGCCTTGCAGGAAAACAGGGAACTTTGAATAACTGGACAGATTTCGGAACCTGGATTTACAATGATCTTTTGGTACCTGTTTCTGCATCTACTCCTGCTATTAAAGCTGAAGTAGCCTCTTTACAATTACAGGGATCTGTAGAAGATAAAGTAAAGAAAATTTATCAGTACATGCAGAACAAAAGCCGATATATTGCTGTGGCTTTGGGAATAGGTGGATGGCAGCCTATGATGCCGGATGAGGTTCAGAAAAAAGGCTATGGAGATTGCAAGGGGCTTACGAATTATATGAAAGTTCTTCTGAATGAAGCAGGGATTCCTTCCAACTATTGTATTATTACCTCCAGTCGGTCACAGGTTTCTTTTGATCCCGAATTTCCTTCTATGGGAGGAAATCATATTATTCTTATGGTTCCAACAGAAAAAGGAAATATATGGCTTGAAAATACCTCTCAGCAAATTGCTTTTAACCATTTAAATTACAGTACTACCGACAGAAATGTACTTGCTGTGACTCCGAAAGGAATCGAACTGATCAATACACCGGTGTATAAAGCTGAACAGAATAAAGAAAAACAAACATTGAGAGTTAATCTTAATGAGGATAACAGTATTATCGGCACCGGTAACTTTTCTTATACCGGAAATCAATATGATGATAATCTGAGATTTGCCAACCTTAATCCTAAAGAAAAGAATGATGCAGTTAAAGAAAGGTTTAATATCCTGAACTTTGAAAAAGTTGAAATGAAAAATTTTAATAACGACAGAGACAATGCCGTTATTACCTATGATCTGGACTTTAAAACCAACAATTTCTCTAAAAAAGCAGGAAACAGCCTATTGTTCCGATCTGTGCCTATTTTTAATGATGCAGTCTTTAAAACTGATGAAAACCGTGAGCTTCCTTTTGAAGTAGGCATGTCTTATGAGGATGAATATGAAATTGCTTTTGTTCTTCCTTTAGGATATAAAGTTGATGAAACTCCGGATAACTCAAGCATTACTTCCGAGTTCGGATCTTATAAGCTAAGCTTTGTTAAAAGTGATGATCAGGTAAAAGTGATCAGAAAAATACAGATTAATAAAGGGCTGTATCCAAAGGAAAAGTACAATGACTATATCAGTTTCAGAAAAAAGATCCTGAATATGGATAATTCAAAAATTTTAATAACAAAAATATAGCCATGAAAAAAATAATAGTATTGCTTCTTTGCTCAGCCGGCACAATACTGGTAAATGCTCAGAAGAAATATGAATTTCTGAATCCTCCGAAATTTAATGATGCAGATTTATCTAAAACCAAATCATTACTGGATGAAAATGCTCCTGCAGAGATCTTGTATAAATCTGCTTATTTTATGATCGATAACAATACCGGTAATCTGCATAAAAAATATTTTTACAGAGTTAAGATTTATGATAAAGATAAAGCTGAAGATTGGCTGAATCTCGAAATCCCTATCTATAATATCGGTTCAAACAGAGAATCACTAGGTAAATTCAAGGCTTTTACCTATAATCTTGAAAATGGAAATTCTGTTCCTGTAAAAGTAGAAAAGAGTTCTCAATATAAAAGCAAAGAGAATAAATATGTTACTCTCACAAAATTTGCATTCCCAGGTGTGAAAAATGGATCAATCCTGGAGTATCAATATGAAATTGTATCTCCGTTCAGATTTATGATTCCTGAAGTATTGATAGAATCCGACACGCCTTCTCTGAATACAGAATACGTTTTTGATACTCCGATTAATATGTCATATAACGTAAATTATACAGGGGGAATTACTCCTAAGTACAGAGAGATGGAGGAAAGATACCTATATGGTGCACAATACAGAACCTACAGATTTGCTTATGAAAATCTGAAAGGCTTTAAAACTGAAAAATTTGTAAGAAATGACAGAAACTTCAGAACAAAAATCAGTGCTGAGCTGAATTCTACAAATTTCGGAGAGCTTAAGCTGTATTCTTCCTCATGGGATCAGATTGGAAAGAGATTGTATGAAAGTGAAGATTTTGGAGGAGAACTGAAAAGAACAAAACTGGCAAAAGAAAATATGCCGGCAGGAATTTCAGAAATGAAAACAGATCTTGAAAAGGCAAATGCTATTTTTTCCTATGTTCAAAAAACCTTTACCTGGAATAAAGATAAAGGAATCTACACAGAAGATGGCATCAGGAAACTGTTGGAAACTAAAGTTGGGAACGCTGCAGAAATCAGTCTTTTTCTTGTTATGATGCTTCGTGAAGCAGGTCTTAAAGCTGATCCGTTGGTAATTTCTACGGTGGAAAACGGGTTAATCAACTTGGTTTCGCCTAATATTTCCAATATGAATTTTGTATTAGCAGCGATCAGTATTGATAACCAGCTGCATATCTATGATGCCACTTCAAAACAATCTTCTCTGGATGAGATTCCTCTTAAAAACTGGAATCAGTATGGAATTTTAGTCACCAAAGACAAGACTCTTCTGATTCAAATGGCCAATGTGAAGTCAAGTAATACTTTCCTTACAGTCAATGGTAAAATCAATGACGACGGAAGTATTTCAGGAACGTATTCTGACAGAGATACCGGCGCCTACGCAATGTATGTAAAAGACAGCTATGACGATAATGCTGAGAAATACAAAAAACAGTACAAGGAAAACTTCTCCATGGACTTTACGGATATCGATTCAAAAGTCTTAGAAAATGGAGACTTTGAAAGCAGTATGAAATTCTCTTCTCCCAACCTGATTGACAGAGTAGGGAAGAAAATGATCATTAATCCTATGCTGTTTTTAAACAAAAGTTCCAATGAATTTGATCAGACGGAAGTAAGACAATATCCTATCGATTTTGGATCACCGATCACGAAAGTAAAAAAAGTAACTCTTGAAATTCCGGAAGGATATGTGATTGAGGAAATGCCTAAAGAAAAAAAGATTGTTACAGAAGATAAAGAAATAGAATATACCTATTCTATCGTACAAAAAGGAAATAAGCTGGAGGTAACGACCACCACAAAAATTAACAGTTCAGATTATCCGAAAGAGTACTATCCTGCATTTAAACAAATTTGGGGCGTCGCTTCAAAATTTGAAAATCAGGTAATCAGTCTTGTTAAAAAGTAATGTCTGACGTGATCTGAGTAAAAAAATATTTTTTTTTCCAAAACCATTCATCTTTTGAATGGTTTTTGTATATATACTCAAAAAAATAAATTATGAAAAATACGATTGCTGTTATAGCATTATCTTCTTTCCTGGTAGTTACGGCCTGTAAAAAAAATGAAAAGGCAGGGCAAGCAGAAAAAACAGAAAATAAAGCGACTGAAGAATTTGTAGTGGACTCTGTGAAAGTCAATGATTCTACAAAAATTACAGACTCCTTAAAAGTGAGTTACACTTCAAAACTGTTGGTTTTCCCTTCTTTAAAAGATAAAAAACTACTGGACAGCATCTATTTCCAGAATGAAAAAATTAAAGACTTTTCCAAAGCAGGTCTTCAGGCTTATCTGGACAATGAAAAAAATAGTTATTTCAATTCTGTAAAAAATGATAATAAAGACTGGGCTTCAGATGTCACTTATGCTCAAAACTGGTATTCAAGCTCACACATGAACCTTATTTCCAATACCAACGGTTATATGCATATCCAATATGTGGGAAGCGGATATGAAGGAGGTGCACATGATAATTATGGCTTCTCAGAAAGAGTCTTTGACCTTAAAAACAGCAAAAAATTAGAATTGAAAGACATTACTTCAATGCCTAAAAATAAAATTGAAGCCATTCTAATGAAAAATATCGATAAAATGAATAGTGGTACGATGGATGGTGACGGAGAAGTGAAAAACTCAGAAATGCTTTTAGTGGATAAAATTCCGGCATCTGATAACTTTTATTTTGATGATAAAAACCTGTATTTTCACTACAGTCCCTATGAAATTGCTGCTTTTGCTGCCGGAGATATTACCATTCCTGTTTCGTGGGAAGATCTGAAAGGTACATTAAATACAGAATTTAAAGAAAGAATGAAAATTAAGTAAATTAATGCTTCCAGTTTTGGAAGCATTTTTTAATTTTGCGGTAATGGACAAAGTAGCTTTTATTATCAATCCTTTTTCGGCCAAAAAAAACTATCAGCCGTTTTTGAACGAACTTAAAGCAAAGGTTAACAATCCTCTGTATTATGTTTCAGAATCTATTCCCGGGACAGATGAATTTATCCAGTCTCACTTCGGAAAGGTAGATGTTTTTGTGGCAATAGGAGGGGATGGTACCATTTCTACAGTAGCCAGGAACCTTATTAATACAGAGAAAATTCTCGCAATTTTCCCCGCAGGTTCAGGAAACGGTTTTTCTAATGAAACACAATTCAGTAAAAATCTCGACGAACTTTTAGAAAAAATAAAAGCAAAAAATTCCAGAAAGATCGATACATTTACCGTGAACGACAGGCTTTCCATCAATGTTTCGGGAACAGGTTTTGACGGTAAAGTAGTTAAAGAGTTTGAAAAAACAAGCCGTGGATTCAAAAACTATATCAAAGTTTCTCTGAAAACCTTCTTCAATTACAAACCGATCAAAGTGAAGTTTTTTGATGAGGAATATCAGCAGTATAACGGCAGATATCTGATGATGAACATCGCCAATACCCGGCAGTTTGGTAACAACGCTTATATTGCACCAAAAGCCAGTAAAAGTGACGGATTGGTTGACATGGTTTTGGTGAAAAAATTTCCTTTGACGTATTCTGCGCTGTTTGCTTTCAGAATGTTTACCAAAAGGCTGAAAGATGATGAGTATGTGACCTATCTTCCGGTCTCTGAAATATCATTTAAAGTCAATACCAAAAACTGGCATCTTGACGGTGAATTCAATAAGATAAAATCACCAATTCATGTTAAAGTACAGCCTTCAAGTTTGAATATTTTGATTTAAAGCCAGTTACTGGTGTGGGTTAATCTGTTTCGGGTTTACCAGTTACTGGTTGTTTGGCTGCGAGTTCGGTTTATTTCGAGTTACGTTTTACACACAACCTTAAACCTTGAACCTTGAATTCTATTCCTATTCCCTGCAGCCTAAAACCTGCCATCTGCCACCTATCTACACTTCCAGTTTCTTTTCCACTTCAGCCGGATGTTCCAGACAGTATTGAAGCTGTTTTTTATCAAGTTGTTTTTCCCAGTTGGCCACTACAACTGTAGCTACAGAATTTCCAATGACATTCGTTAATGCACGGCATTCACTCATGAACTTATCAATTCCAAGAATTAAAGTCATTCCTGCAATCGGAATTTCAGGAACTACGGCCAGCGTTGCTGCAAGCGTAACAAACCCGGCACCTGTGACACCAGCTGCGCCTTTTGAACTTAACATGGCTACCAAAAGAAGCATCAGTTGCTTTTCGAGAGGAAGATGAATATTTAATGCCTGTGCAATAAAGAGAGAGGCCAGTGTCATATAAATATTTGTTCCGTCAAGATTGAAAGAATATCCGGTAGGAACTACAAGGCCTACAATAGCCCGTGAGCAGCCGGCTTTTTCAAGTTTTTCCATAATTCCCGGCAGGGCAGACTCTGAAGAGCTTGTGCCCAGAACGAGAAGAAGCTCTTCCTTAAGATAAAAAAGAAGTTTGAAAATATTAAATCCGTTATACCATGCCACCGCTCCCAGTACCAGGACCACAAAAAGGATAGACGTAATATAAAAGGTACCTACCAGGAATATAAGATTCAGTACAGAATGAAGTCCATATTTTCCGATGGTAAAGGCCATAGCACCGAAAGCTCCTATCGGGGCAAGTTTCATGAGCATATGGACGATTTTAAATACCGGAGTCGACAAATCCTGTAGAAAATCAGTTACTTTCTGGCTCTTTTCTTTTGTTAAAACCAAAGCAACTCCCATTAAAATAGCAACCAGAAGAACCTGCAGGATATTATCACCCACCAAAGGGCTGAATAATGTCTCCGGAATAATATTCATAATAAAACCCGTAAGAGTAGATTCATGAGCTTTTGCCTGGTATTGTGAAACATCGCCCGAAAGGGTAGCAGGATCAATGTTCAAGCCATGTCCCGGCTGCAGAATATTTCCTACCACTAATCCGATGATAAGAGCCAGAGTTGAAAAGGTAAAAAAATAGATCATTGCCTTGATTGCAATTCTGCCTACTTTTTTCAAATCGGTCATGTGGGCAATTCCTAAAGTAAGGGTTATGAAAATTACCGGAGCGATAATCATTTTTACCAATTTGATGAATCCATCCCCCAATGGTTTCATCTTTTCTCCCAATTCAGGGTAAAATTTTCCAAGAAGAATACCCGCAATGATGGCGATAATCACCTGGAAATAAAGCTGATTGTGTATTTTTTTTGCTTTCAAAGAACAGTCGTTTTGTTTTTTTAAGGGCGAAAATTAAGAAAATTTATCTGAAAACATGACAAAAGTCATTCAAAAGAATCTGTTGAGCTTATTTGATAGATTGATTAAAAAGTCAGGGCTTCATTCGAAGAATGAAGCCCTGACTCTATTTCTATATATTAATATGTAGTTTATTCCACCGCCACAGAATCATCTCCACGGCCGTCTGCCACAGCATGGATATTTCCGTTTTCATCAAGAACAATCATTTCTGTTTTTCCGATGTACTTCGTCTTTTCAATGACGTAATTCTTGCTTTTCAGTTCAGAAATAGTACTTTCCGGAAAATTATTTTCAACCGTTATGGTTTCAGGAAGCCACTGGTGGTGGAATTTTGGTGCATTGACCGACATGTTTGCATTGAGTTTAAAATCAACCACATTCACAATGGATTGGTATACTGAAGTCGGTATTGTAGTGCCTCCGGGAGTTCCCACAACCATAAAAGGTTTTCCATTCTTAAGAATAATCGTTGGCGTCATTGAAGAAAGCATTCTCTTGTTGGGCTGTATTGAATTGGCCTCTCCACCCACAGCTCCGAACATATTCGGTACTCCGGGTTTGATTGAAAAGTCATCCATCTCATTATTTAAAAAGAATCCTGCTCCCGTAACTAAAACTTTACTTCCGTAATATCCGTTAAGAGTCGTAGTTACAGAAGCTGCATTTCCATCCTTATCCAATACGGAAATATGTGTGGTCTGCATTGATTCTTTCGGTTGTGCTATGATTTTACCGACTTCTGCACTTGGTGTCGCTTTGTCAAAACTAAAGCTTTTCCATCTTCCTTTCAGATAATCATCAGAGATCAGGTAAGAGGTCTTGTCCTGAATAAAATCCGGGTCACCCATATATTCAGCCCTGTCTGCGAACGCTCTTCTTTCTGCTTCAGCCATAATCTGAACTGCTTTTGTTGAGTTCTGCTGATATTTTTCAAGGTTTTCAAAACTGGCCATTCTGAGCATCTGGGCAAGTAGCACTCCGCCGCTTGATGGTAAAGGCATGGTGACAACATCGTTTCCTTTGTAATCAAATTCCAATGCTTTTCTCTCAGCAACTTTATAGTTTTTAAGATCTTCCAATGTGATGATTCCGTTCCCTCTTTTCATTTCAGCAACTAAAAGTTCAGCTGTTTTTCCTTCATAAAAACCTTTAGCTCCCTGTTTCTGGATCAGTTTCAAAGTTTCAGCTAAATCTTTTTGAACCAATAGATCTCCGGCTTTCCATGGGGTATCTTTTACAAAAATGATGGAAGATTTATTATGTTTCTGAAATTTTTCCCTTTGGTTATTCAGCATTTCCGCTTCTTTGTCTGTGATGGCAAATCCTTTTTCAGCAAGATCAATGGCGGGCTGAATAATCTTTTCCATAGGAAGTTTACAGTATTTCAACGTAGCAAAAAATCCTGCTACGCTTCCCGGGATGCCTACTGCAAGTCTGCCGTTCTGGGATAAATCTGTATCTGCCTTTCCTTTTTTATCAATATACATATCACGGGAAGCCTTTTTCGGAGCTGTTTCCCTGTAATCCAGTGTGAATTTTTCACCATTATTTTTTACACCTACCAGAAATCCTCCGCCACCGATGTTTCCGGCCTGCGGATACACAACAGCAAGGGCATATTGTGTTGCGGTAACAGCATCGTAGGCATTTCCGCCCATCTTTAAGATTTTGGCTCCTGCTTCACTGGCTAACGGATGTGCAGAGACTACAACACCTTTCTTTTTTACCTGTACTTCTTTGATAATATTGATGTCAGTAAATTGTGCCCAGCTGAGCTGTGCAGCCAAAAGCATCGAAGCAATTAAAATCTTCTTCATATGATTGTTTTTTCTTACAACAAAATTATTGATTTTTTTGTGTAAATGGTTGTTTTTATTATGAATATGAAAATTATACTTTACTTTTTGTATTTGTTAATATTTTTTAAATTTTATTTTGTTTATGTGTTTATTTATTTAATTTTATTGTATAATATTTAATTAATTTGGATTTTTTATGATATTATTTTCATTTTTTAAAATTTGAATCATTACATTTGAAAAAAAAATACATGAAAAAAAATTACCAGAAAATTATCTTTTTGGGAACCTTGGTCTTTGTGTCAGCCAGCCTAAATGCACAAACGAAAGATTCTATAAAAGTAAAGGCAGTAGATGAAGTTAAAATTACTGTAGGATCCAGAAATAAAAGCCGAGTTGCAACTGATACTCCTGTTCCTGTGGATGTTATCAATATTGGATCACAATCTGTGCTAAGTCCGCAAACCGATCTTAATCAGATCTTAAACTATGCTGCGCCGTCTTTTACTTCCAATTCAACAACTGTAGCAGATGGTACGGATCATGTTGATCCAGCTCAATTGAGAGGACTCGGGCCGGATCAGGTACTTGTTTTACTTAATGGAAAAAGAAGGCATACTTCATCACTGGTTAATATTAACGGTTCTCCGGGTAGAGGATCTGTAGGGACTGATCTGAATGCTATTCCTGCTTTTGCTATTGAAAGGCTGGAAGTATTGAGGGATGGGGCTTCAGCGCAGTATGGCTCTGATGCAATTGCCGGGGTTATTAATGTGATCATGAAAAAAAATACGAATGCATTTACCGCAGCAATTATGGGAGGTGGATTTAATTCGAAAGGAGCTAATGATCATACCGGAGGATGGGATGGAGAGAAATATCAGCTTGATCTTAATTACGGAACAAAAATTGGTAATAATGGGTTCGTCAATTTTACGGCAAGCTTTCTGAACAGAAATGATACCGGAAGAGCCAAGTCGGCGGCAGGTGATATTTTTAATGCATATAATGCTATTGAGCAAAGAGCGTTAGAAAAAGGAGTGAATATTTCCGCTCTTTTTGGAAATATCAATAACACTTCCAATACGCAGCAAATTATAGATTATATACATCAGTATGCTCCGCATGTCAATTATTTTACTGCAGCACAGCAGGCTGATATTCAGTCGGCAAATACAATTACAGCCCTGCAGAATCTACTGAAGGGTGATGTAACTGAAAATGAACTTGCCTACAGAGGGTTAACAAGAGACGACTTTAATATGAGGGTGGGGCAGTCCAGATTAGGATCCGGTCAGTTTTTTATGAACTCCGAATTTGATCTGTCCTCAACAATCCGGGGATATGCTTTTGGAGGAATCTCCTACAGAGCGGGAAATGCAGCTGGGTTTTACAGAAGGCCCAATCAAAACAGAACTTCAACGTCAATATATCCTAATGGTTTTTTACCGGAAATTGCTTCTGATGTTATAGATCTCTCTTTTGCAGCAGGGTTTAAAGGAAAATTAGGAAATATTAATTATGATCTCAGTAACACTTTCGGAAGCAATACTTTTGACTATACAATAAAAAATACAGCCAATGCATCCATGCTGTATCCTGGTAAAAGAGAGTTTAATGCTGGTGGCTTGGGATTCTCTCAAAATACCATCAATGCAGATTTCGATACAAAGTTAGACTGGTTAAAAGGATTTAATATTGCCTTTGGAGGAGAAATGAGGTTTGAAAAATACAAAATAGAAAATGGCGAAGAAGCTTCATGGGCTCTTTATGATATTAATGGGAAGATTCAGAATCCTGCAACAGCTGCTGCGCTAAAGCCTACTGATTTTTTTGGAAACACAAGGCCCGGAGGAGCTCAGGTATTCCCTGGTTTTCGTCCTGAAAATGCTTTAAATAAAGGGAGGCAGTCTGTAGCAGCTTATGTGGATACGGAGCTGGATGTTACGGATAAATGGTTGGTGAGTGCTGCTTTGAGATATGAAAACTATTCAGACTTTGGTTCTACATTCAACTATAAGCTGGCAACAAGATATAAGCTGACGGATCATATCAATCTCCGGGCGGCACATTCCACGGGATTCAGAGCTCCATCTTTACAGCAGATTTATTTTAATGCTACAGCGACACAGTTTGTGGGCGGAACAGCATATGAAGTAGGCACGTTTTCTAATGATTCCGATGTAGCACATATTCTTGGAATTCCACAATTGAAACAGGAAGAGTCGGTGAGTTATTCTGCCGGTTTTACGGCTAAGATTCCACAGGCGAATCTTACATTCACAGTAGACGGTTATTACATTAAGATTAAAAACAGGGTGGTCTTAACAGATCAGTTTTCAAGACCGACGGGAACCTATCCGGCGGGAAGTGATCTTGCTAAATTACAGACTGCCTTTGATAAGGCCAATGCAAATGCTGCCACTTTCTTCGCAAATGCGATTGATACTCAGACTAAGGGTATTGAAGGGGTGATTTCACATAAAGCAAGGTTTTCTCAGTCGGTAGCTTTGAATTCTGATTTTGCAGTTACGGTGTCAAAGACGAACAGGATAGGCGATATACATGGTTCTGATATTTTAATCAATGCAGGGCAGATCAACAGGTATTATTCGGAATCCAGCCGTGTTTACCTTGAAGAAGCTATTCCAAGGTTTAAAGCTTCCCTGAATAATGCTCTGGAGATTAATAAATTCAGTGTGCTGCTAAGAAATGTTTATTTCGGGAAAGTTACCGACCCTAATACGATGGATGCTAACGGGGACGGAATCGTAAGCGGAGAAATCATTAACGGCCAGGCTGTCGCTACTGAACATCCGGTTTGGGGAGGAAAAATAATTACCGACCTGTCTGTTGGATATAATTTTAATAAAAACTTTAAACTGACAATCGGGGCGAATAATTTGTTTGATATTTATCCTGATAAAAACTACGGCCCGGCAACGGTAAAAACTCCTTCTCTGGATGCTTCCGGTAACCTTGTGTATGTTAATACGTCTACTATCGATCTGTCTAATCAGAATCAGTTTGTATACTCGAGAAATGTTTCTCAGTTCGGGATGAACGGCAGATTTCTTTTTGCCAGAGTAAATCTTACTTTTTAATTACAAATTTCAGGAATATAAAAAGGTGTACGAAAGTATACCTTTTTTATTATGGTTGGCATGTTTTTTTTACTTTTGTACAATTCTAAAAAAAATCTGAAAAATGGAATCCTATACGGAAAGAATACTGATTACAGGTGCCTTGGGACAAATTGGTACCGAATTGACGAACAGACTTGTTGAAATCCACGGAGCGGAAAACGTTGTTGCTTCAGGATTGGACAGATGGCAGGAAGGAATTACCTCTGCAGGACACTATGAAAGAATGGATGTTACCAATACCCAGTTGGTAAGGCAGGTGATCAAAGATTATGATATTACTACAGTGTACCACCTTGCTTCGCTTTTATCAGGGACTTCGGAAAAGCAGCCAATTTTTGCGTGGAAGCTGAATCTTGAACCGCTGCTTCATTTTTGTGAAATGGCAAAAGAAGGACTTCTTAAAAAGATCTTCTGGCCAAGTTCAATCGCAGTATTTGGAAAAGGAATTCCAAAGCATGACGTAGGACAGGATGTGGTGTTGAACCCAACAACCGTTTACGGAATCTCCAAAATGGCAGGGGAGAAGTGGTGTGAGTACTATTTCGATAAATATGGTGTGGATGTAAGAAGTATCAGATATCCAGGATTGATCTCATGGAAGACTCCTGCGGGAGGAGGAACAACCGACTATGCCGTTGAGATTTTCTACAAAGCAATTGAAGACGGAAAGTATACAAGTTTCATTTCGGAGAATACAGGAATGCCGATGTTGTATATGGATGATGCTATCAATGCAACCCTGAAACTGATGGAGGCTCCTAAAGAAAGTTTAACGGTTCGTTCTTCTTATAATTTGGGCGGAATGTCATTTACTCCAAAGGAACTGGCGGAAGAAATCACAAAAGAAATTCCGGATTTTACGATCGATTATAACCCGGATTTCAGACAGGCAATTGCAGATTCATGGCCGGCATCAATTGACGATTCCGTAGCTAAAAAAGACTGGGGTCTGACGTATGATTTCGGAATTTCTGAAATGACAAAAGATATGATTAAGAACCTGAAGGTAAAATTAGCAAAGGATTAATAACATAAAGTAATACTTTAATTAAAAACTTCTTTAACGTCTGATTTTTAATATTTTATAGAATTTAAATAAAATTTAATTTAAATGGTATTATTGACTTTTAACATCACTTGTATTGAAGCCGGAGTAAAAAACGGCTCTCAAATTTCTGATGAAGAGCGATTAAAAATCACAGAAGATAATACCAGAGCGATTCTGAGAATTTTAAATATTCATGATGTCAAATCAAGTTTTTTTGTAGAGGTTTCTCTTACTGAAAAACTTCAGAATTTAATAAAAGCAATTTCATCCAAAGGGCATGAAATTGCTTTTTATAACAAAGGTTCAAATCCTGAAGAAATTGAAAATGCCAAGAAGAATATTCAGGATCTTTTGGAAAAACAGATCAGAGGAATCCGTCAGAAAGATATAAAGGTTTCTCACGAAATGTTAAAGATGATGGAATTCAATTATGTCTCCAATATTGATAATGCCAATATTCTTTTTCCTTTCAAAAGGCTTAAAAGAGATACTGAAATTATAGAGGAGGATGGGCTGAGTATTGTTCCGGAAAGTATCTCTCCGTACAGTCAGCTTCCCTATAATGATTTTGTATTTCAGATTCTGCCGATGAAGTACTATCAGAATATGGTGCTGGAAACTTTGCAGAATGAAGAATTTGTGCTGATCTACCTGAATACATGGCAGTTTACGGATTTCAAGAAATACCGTTTTGATATTCCTTTTTACCGAAGCTTATTTTCGGGCAAAAAAATGGAGGACAAATTAGATGCCCTCCTTACTTTTCTTAACGACAGGGAAATGGCTACTTCCCGTATGAAAGATTATATTTTTTAGGTTGCAGGTGATAGGTTGCAGATATTAGGTGTTAGGTAGCAGCTATTAGGTTAAAGGGATTAGGGAGAACTATTTCACAGGTTCAACAATACTCAATTTCTAAACCTCTAACATTAAACATTAAACTTTGAACTTTGAACTTTGAACTTCACTAGCTCAACTCAAAAAGCGTAATTTCCGGCAATACACCTACTCTTCCCGGATAGCCCAATACTCCGAATCCTCTGTTGACATACAGCAGTTTTCCTTCACTTTCATATAAATCGGCCCATTTTGGATATTTGTATTGTACCGGTGACCATTTTACATTCTTAAGATCTAAACCAAACTGCATCCCGTGCGTGTGTCCCGAAAGCGTCAGGTGAATGTTTGCAGGATGCTTTTTTACCACATAATCAAAGTGGGTAGGATCGTGGCTCATTAAAATCTTAGTGGCAGATTCCGGTACGCCTTGTAAAGCATTATCAATCTTTCCGAATTGTGGGAATGGCTTCAATCCCCAGTTATCAACCCCAAGAATATATAGTTTTTCTCCGTTTTTTTCAATGACTCTGTGTTCATTTCTCAACATATCAAATCCGGCTTGCTTTTCATAATCAATCAATGTATCAAGGTTTTCTTGTTTAGCTGCAGGTGATTCCCAGCTTACATAATCTCCGTAATCGTGGTTTCCCAATACCGCAAACTTGCCGTCTTTAGCCTGGATTTTTGAAAATAAGGGAATAAAAGGTTTGAATTCATCAGCAACGTTATTCACCATATCCCCGGTAAATAATACCAGGTCTGGCTTCTGCTCATTAATCAGCTCAATGGCATGCTCTAATTTGCCGGGATCAGAGAAACTTCCGCTGTGGACATCAGAAATCTGAATGATTTTGTATCCTTTAAAACTTTTCGGAAGGTTGGCGAAATTTACTCTTACCCTTCTTACCTTATGCCTGTACTTTCCAAATGTAATCCCGTCTATAAAAAGAGCGGAAAGAACGCCGCTCATTCCCAATCCAACCAGGCTCAGGAACTTTCTTCTTTCCGGGAAGAAATTTTCCGATGGCTTGGCGAAACCGATCAGGTAACCGCCCGTTCGGACAATATCATCAATCAATAAAAATAAAACGATAAAGATCTTTGGAAGGATGAAGATTAAAAATAACGAAATCATGATCTGAGCTCTTACCATACTTCTGTCTGATCTTTGGTAGTGGGTAACTTCATACGCGAAAATTCCATACACGGCTAAAGATATGACCCAGTATCCGATTCTGATCCAGAAATTATCGGTAAGTGTTCTGACGGCCTGATAAATATACACTTCCAGAAAAAGGAAGATTGCGGCGATGATTAAAAAATTCTTTTGCATGTTCTGATCAAAAAAAAGCACAAAGAATAAACTTCCCTGTGCTTTTATATTTTTAATGGTTTAAATATTACTTTTTAGGAAATCTATAAACGATAGCATTGATGTTCATTCCGGCACCTACCGAAGTCATTACAATGTTACCATTATCTTTAAACGATTGACCCTCCATTTTTCCTTTAATTATTAAATCGTACATGGTAGGAATCGTTGCTACAGAAGTGTTTCCGAAATCCTGGATAGTCATAGGAGAGATGGCATGATCGTATTCTTTCACGTCATAAAGCTTATGAAGTCTTTCAATCATTGCATAATCCATTTTAGCATTGGCCTGGTGAATTAAGATTTTGTCTATATCTTCAATAGAAAGACCGGCATCAGTAATGGTATCCTTGATCGCAACCGGTACATTTTTTAGAGCGTATTCGTAGATTTTTCTTCCTAACATTCTTACATACAGACGTCTCTGATCTACTTCTTTATTGATGGAAGGAGCGTTTTCAAGATAGTTTAATTCCGGTCCGTTATCACAAATTGTGTTGTGGGCAATAATTCCAACATTCTCTTCATCTGTAGCTTTTACCACTACAGCTCCGGCACCGTCTGCAAAGATCATTCTGTTTCTGTCATGCGGATCTGTTACTCTGCTTAAAGTTTCTCCTCCGATAACAAGTATGGTTTTGGCTACTTTAGCTTTAATAAGATTATCAGCAAGGATCATTGCTTCTACCCATCCCGGGCATCCGAAAAGCATATCGTAGGTTACGCACTTTCTGTTTTTGATTCCCAGTTTATTCTTCACTCTCGCTGCCATTGTAGGCATAAAATCAGCATATCCGTGTTCAGTAACTTCCCCGAAATTGCTTGCATAAATAATATAATCCAGGTCTTCGCCATTTACTTTTGCGTCCTCAAGGGCAATTTTTGCAGCTTCATAACCGATTTGTGAGTTGGAAAGATCATCCTCAATGAATCTCCTGTTTTCGATTTCTGTAATCTCTACAAATTTCGCAATGGTCTCTTCCACAGGCTTTTCAATCTTTACCCCGTCTTCAGTATAAAACTCGGAATTCATGAAGTAATCTCTACCAATAACTCTGTTCGGAATATAACATCCAGAGCCAATAATGATCGTATTCGGCATTCGTTTATATGATTTTTTTAAAGATGCAAAGTTAATAATTAATATTAATAACGGAGAATTAAAAATATTATTAAATTTGCAAAAATTGTACTTTACAATCTATGAAAAACAACTCGTCCTTAAAAGGCTTACTTATTGCAGCTGTGGCATTTATCGTTGCCTTTGGGATCTACTTCCTTTTTTTAGCCAAGAAGAATTATTATGTTGTAGATAATCCTACCCCGAATACGTATTACTTTAAGATCAATAACGGATCTGAAGGAATTATTTCAGCGGGGCAGTATGTGCATGTGGATTTGAATAAAGGGAAAAACTCTATTCAGGTTTTTGATCAGAATAAGAAAATGCTTTACGATTCAGCATTTGAAGTGAATAAGCTTCGTGGTCTGATTAATATTACCCATCAGGATTACTACGTAAATGATCAGTATTACGGATATAATCTTAAAAAAGATTCGTTGCTGACAGCACTTGATAAAACGGTTATCGACGGAAAGGATTATTACGGAGGAGCAAGACGCTTCAATAAGCTTTACACAGAAGATTTTTATTACAATGTAGATGAAGACTATGACAAAGTGATCAAAAATATCCAGAAAGTGGAATCACGATCCAAAATCTTCAGAAAGCAGGATTACCTAAATTATTACAAAGAATATTACAAGTTTTAAGTTTTGACAAAAGATATCACCAAAGTTACTCCCTACAATTCAGAGGCTACCAAAAAAAGCCAGGTAGAGGATATGTTCGACAACATTGCACCGAAGTATGACCTTCTGAACCATGTTTTATCCATGAAAATTGACGTTCTATGGAGAAATAAACTGGTAAAATGGATGAAAAATGATAATCCGCAGGAAGTGCTGGATGTGGCTACAGGAACAGGAGATCTGGCAATTACTATTGAAAAAGGAACCGGTTCTAAAGTAGTTGGATTAGATTTATCACAACAAATGCTGAATGTTGGCGTTATTAAAATAAAAAAACTTAAATTAGACGGCAAAATTTCCATGCAAAAAGGAGATGCAGAAAATTTACCCTTCGAGGACAATAGATTTGATGCTGTTTCCGTTGCATTTGGAGTAAGGAATTTTGAAAACCTTACCAAAGGTTTGGCAGAGTTAAGAAGAGTAGTTAAAGATAACAAAAGTGTTTATATACTGGAGTTTTCAAAGGTTGAGGGTTTCATGGGACCATTTTATATGTTTTATTTCAAAAATATATTACCTGCCATCGGCAGATTGGTTTCTAAGGATAATAGGGCGTATACATACCTTCCGGATTCTGTAAATGCTTTTCCTTTCGGGGAGAAGATGAAGCAAATTCTTTTAGATACGGGATTTAAGAAAGTTGAATATAAAAAATTAAGTTTAGGTATAGCCACAATTTATAAAGCAACAAAGTAACCTATGAATAAATTTCTATTAAAAGCACTGGTTTTAACCTCAGTAAATGTTGCCGTTTTTGCAAACGCGCAATTCAGAACCCGAAACAGAATGGACAAGTTGGAAGATTTCGACGAACAGAAATTCAGTTGGGGGTTTTATTTGAACGGGAACAGACTGGATTACCGCATTGTTTTACATCCGAAATACGGGATGAATGATAATGAAAACCTTGTTACCTCTAAGGAAAGCTATAGTTTCGGTGCCGGGCTTATTGCAAAATGGAGACTGAATGACTATCTTGACGTAAGAATAGAACCAGGTTTACAGTTTGCACAAAGACAGTTGACTTTTAATACTCAATCCAATGACATATATGCAGGGGGATCTTTAACGAATGATCCTTTTATGCCATTCCCTTTACAGGAAAAGGATAAAGTAAGAGAAATTAAATCTACGTTGATCGATATTCCGGTACTTTTGGAGCTTCACGGCCAGAGATGGTACAACTCAAGGCCTTATGTTGCAGCAGGGGTGAATTACGTTGTAAACCTTCAGTCTAATGCAACTTCTACAGACGACAACATGCAGGGAATCTACAGATCTACTACGCACAACTTTGCATGGTCTGCAGAAATGGGAATCCAGTTTTATTTCAACAAATTTAAACTGACTCCTGCCGTAAGAGGAACATTCTTCATGAACAATGAAAAAGTGGCGGATAACGCTACTACACCTCCTTACTGGTCATCTGCAATCTCTACATTGCAGACAAGAGCAGTAATGTTCGTTCTGAAATTTGAATAAAAAATATTTCAATGAAAAATACACAGGAGGTGCGCTGGCACCTCCTTTTTTATTGTTATATCAAAATATAGAGTGTTTTATTTTTGTTAGTGTTATTATTTTTTTATTTTTGCTTTTAGTTAGAATATACAAACCTGAAATGCTTCAAGATTTAGAAAACAATTTTTCAGAATTAGAGAGAAAGATTTCGACTCTGCAAAAGAACTATAAAAATCTTACGGAAAATTTAAAAGAATTAAGTATTGAGCATGAAGAGTTGAAGAAGAAATATGATGAGGAAAGAAGAAAGAATCAGGTATTAGCAGAAGAACAAAAAAATATAAAACTTTATTCAGCAATATCAGGAAATCCTGAACACAATAGGTTAATGAAAAACCATATCAACAGATTGGTAAAAGAAATTGATTTCTGTATTGCTCAGCTTCAAAACAGTGGATTATAATGGAGATAAGGAGAATAACCGTCAACATTGCAGGAAGAGTGTATCCGCTGAACGTACCGGCAGCAGAGGAAGAAACTTTGCGTAAAGTAGGGAAGCAGATCGAGAATATGATTAAAGATTTTGAACAAAACTTCGATGTAAGAGATAAACAGGATGCTTTGGCTATGTGTGCCCTTAAACTGGGAACCAATGCGGAAGTAGTTTCTCTGAACTACGAAAAAAATATTAATTCTACCAACGAAAGGTTAAAGCAGATTAATCAGTCGTTGAATGAAATCGGGAAATAGATTTTTTTTCCTGAAAATTACTGCCTACAATAATTCTAACACATTAAAGGTAAACTCAACGCTAAACAATTACCGAACAAATGTCCATTGAATGGCGTGCCGGGCTTCCGGATTACAGACAGTGGAAATCAGTTCAAATCGTGTTGATTAGGAGTTTACTCTCAATCTCTGGATTATTGTGGGCTTTTTTTATTGAACAAGGATATGAATACAATTAAAACTCAATATAAATTATGATAGAAGTTATAGTCGGTGTTGTTTGTTTGGTAATCGGAGCTGTCGTGGGAATGTTTTTTTCCAGAAGTTCTCTGAATACTAAAGCAAAATTCATCATAGATGATGCCAAGAAAAATGCCGAAAACCTTATAGAAAAAGCTAATGTACAGGCTGAATCCATAAAGAAAGAAAAGAATCTTCAGGCTAAAGAAAAATTCCTGGAACTGAAATCACAGCATGACGCTGATATTCAGTCTCGCGAAAAGAAAATGCAGGAAGTTGAGAAAAGAATCAAAGACAAGGAACACAAGCTGAATGACGAGCTTAGCAAGACTGGGAAGCTTGAAAAAGATCTCGACAGGCAGATTGCAGATTATGCCAAGAAGAACGAGATTCTGGATAGAAAACAGCAGGAATTAGATACGGCTACTGCCAAGAAAGTAGAAATACTTGAAAAAATCTCTAATTACACCGCTGAGGAAGCTAAAGCAGAATTGGTAGAAACCATGAGAGCAGAGGCCAAAACAAGAGCACAGGCACATGTTCAGAGCATCATGGAAGAAGCTCAGATGAATGCTAAAAACGAAGCGAGAAAGATCGTTATCCAGACAATCCAGAGAATCGGAACGGAGCAGGCAATCGAAAATTCAGTATCCGTTTTCAACATCGAGTCTGATGAAGTAAAAGGTAGAATTATCGGTAGAGAAGGTAGAAATATCCGTGCTTTGGAAGCGGTAACCGGAGTAGAAATTATCGTTGATGATACTCCTGAAGCTATTCTTCTTTCATGCTTTGATCCGGTAAGAAGAGAAATTGCAAGACTATCCCTACACAGATTGGTAACCGATGGTAGAATTCACCCGGCAAGAATCGAAGAAGTGGTAGAAAAAACAAGAAAGCAGATTGAGGAGGAAATCATTGAAGTAGGGAAGAGAACCATCATTGATTTAGGAATCCACGGATTACACCCTGAACTGATCAAAATCGTAGGTAGAATGAAATACCGTTCTTCTTACGGACAAAACTTACTACAGCACTCAAGAGAAGTAGCCAACATTGCTGCAACGATGGCTGCTGAATTAGGATTAAACGTAAAATTAGCAAAAAGAGCAGGTCTTTTACACGATATCGGTAAAGTTCCTGAGCAGGAATCAGAATTACCACACGCGCTTTTAGGAATGCAGTGGGCTGAGAAATATGGTGAAAACCCTGAAGTTGTAAACGCAATCGGAGCTCACCACGACGAAATTGAAATGAAATCGTTATTATCTCCGATCATTCAGGTTGCCGATGCGATCTCTGGAGCTAGACCGGGAGCAAGAAGACAGGTATTGGAATCTTATATTCAGAGATTAAAAGATCTTGAATCTGCAGCATTAAGCTTCGATGGAGTATCCAGTGCTTATGCAATTCAGGCAGGTAGAGAACTGAGAGTAATGGTAGAGAGTGGAAAAGTAAATGACGAAGTGGCATCTCAGCTTTCTTACGATATCTCTGAGAAAATCCAGAATGAACTGACTTATCCGGGGCAGGTAAAAGTAACAGTAATCAGAGAAACAAGAGCTGTGAATATTGCCAGATAATAATCAGAAAAAGATATTTGATAAAAACCTTTCAAGAAATTGAAAGGTTTTTTATTTTTATCAAAACTTAAAAATGCAAGAACTGTCCCTGTCTTCAAAACTGAAGTACATTTTCTCTATTCCCGTTATTATTTCTGCCCTCGGCTATTTTGTAGATATCTATGACCTTCTTTTATTCGGTATCGTTAGAATTCCAAGTTTAAAAGCTTTGGGGCTTAATCCGGATGCGGACGGAACTTTTATTCTGAACTGTCAGATGGTAGGCCTTCTTATCGGAGGGGTGTTCTGGGGAATTTTCGGAGACAAAAAGGGAAGGCTTTCCGTACTTTTTGGATCCATCTTAGTGTATTCTTTAGCCAATATTGCCTGTGGTTTTCTGCCTTATTTTCCGAAAGAGCATTTGGTATACCAATATGCCGGCTTAAGGTTTATTGCAGGTATAGGACTTGCCGGAGAGCTCGGAGCAGGAATTACGCTGGTTTCTGAAAGTTTGCCGAAGAATTTAAGAGCTATCGGAACCTCAGTAGTTGCAGGTTTTGGATTAATGGGTGCTGTTGTAGCTCAGCTTACCGTAGAGCTGGCGGGAGGATGGAATATTTCTTACATTATCGGTGGGATCATGGGAATTATGTTATTGATACTGAGAATAAGCGTATCGGAATCCGGAATTTATAAGAATCTTGAGCATAAAAACATCTCAAAAGGAAACTTTCTCTCCTTTTTTACCAATAAAGACAGATTGATAAGGTATTTAAAATGCATTGCAGTGGGATTACCTACTTGGTATTGCATAGGGATTCTGGCTGTTTTAGCCAATCAGTTTGCCCCTGAATTGGGCATAAAAGATATCAACCCCGGAAAAGCAATTATGTGGGCTTATGTAGGTATTTCTGTCGGCGACCTGTTGAGTGGGTTTATTTCTCATGCTTTAAAATCACGAAAAATGGCCATCTTTTATATGCTGGTCTTTACTCTGGTTGGGGTGGCAATCATGTTATTTGGTAATACAAATACGGAAACCAGATATTACCTGTTTTGTGTATGGCTGGGATTTGGAACAGGATACTGGGCTATGTTTGTAACGTTGGCAGCAGAGCAGTTCGGGACGAATATCAGAAATACGGCAACAACTACCGTTCCCAACATGGTAAGAGGTCTGGTGCCGGTAATGATATTTGCTTTTGATTCTCTTAAAGGACATTTCCCGGTTGTGGAAAGTGCTGCCATAGTAGGGGTGGTGGTATTCGGGCTGGCATTTTATTCTTCACTTACCATTTCAGAAACCCACGACAGAGATCTTGAATTTACGGAATAATTTAACTTGTTTAATAAATAACATAGTGCTATTCCTTATTTTGAACGTAATAATAGGGTTATTATCAATAAATTATTCAATTTTACATTAATTTTTGTTGCGAGTATTTAATATTTGTTTAACTTTGAAAGGTAAATAAAACTATATTTTTAATCAAACTAAATCTCATGAACATTATGAAAAACGCTAAAAAATTAAGAAAACAGGATCTGAAAAACATTACCGGAGGAATAAGCGGAAACCCTGATTTATCACTTTGCGGATGCAGCTGCTCAGGAGCAGTAACCGGACCTTGGTATTGTGTACAATATATTGGCTGTCCACAGGTTTATACCTGCGGGGAGATCTAAGAAATTATTTCAATTAGAAATAAACATTTCCACATTTAATATGCAGAACCCTTTTGATTTCAAAAGGGTTCTGCTCTTTTAACGGATAATGTAAAGAAGGCTGCCGATGCTTATCGTTACCCATAGTATAATTGCCATTACCAAAGGTTTTAATCCGATTGATTTCAGCGTTTGAATAGAAAGGGTAGAACCAATCAAAAATAAGGTCAGATTCAGACCGGATTTTGCCAGAACAGTAATCGAAGTACTGAATCGGTCAAGAAAGGGGAAATAAGTATTCAAAAGGATTGCTGCAATGAAATATCCGATAAACCAGGGAATCTTTATTTTGGAATCTTTACTTTTAAAAATAAACATGGTTATCAGTGAGACAGGAATAATCCATAAAGCACGGGCCAGCTTCACTGTGGTGGCTATTTTCAAAGCTTCATCTCCATATTTACTGGCAGCACCCACTACAGAACTTGTGTCATGAATTCCCACTGCACACCAAAGCCCAAACTGCTCCTGTGAAAGATTCAGCAGGTGTCCTATTGCAGGGTATACAAACAAGGCAACCGAATTTAAGGTAAAAACAATAGCCAGCGCAAGAGAAATTTGTTTTGTATTAGGTTTAATGATGGGAGAAACAGCAGCAATAGCACTCCCGCCACAAATAGCAGTTCCTGCGGAGAGAAGATAAGATAAAGGTCTTTCCAGTTTAAATAATTTTCCCAGAAAATATCCTAAAACCATAACGGTGACAATACTTACAACAGTCAGCATCAAGCCTGTTTTTCCGGCATGAAGCGCTTCATCAAGCTTCAGCCCGAATCCAAGACCTACTATTGAAATCTGCAGCAGTAAATGAATATATTGATGAAGGTGTTTTTCAAAAGGATTTCCGATAAAAACAGCCAGGGCAAATCCCAAAGCAAGAGCAATTGGAGAAGATATAAAAGGTGTAAGGCATAATACAGCCAAAACAATAAAAAATACTTTCCTTGTTATTTCATTTTGAATGAAATCTTTCATAATGCGAACTTTTAAAATGAGCATCAAAAGTCCGAAATAAAGTATTACAAAGTAAATCGTATTTTGTTATATCGGATAACTAAAAGTTATATCTTTGCTTATTGCTTATTGCTTATTGCTTATTGCTTATTGCTTATTGCTTATTGCTTATTGCCTGTTATTCTGCAAACCTCAAAAAAAGTTTGATCAGTTCAGATTGTTCTCCTTTGGGAAGGATAAAATGAAAATCTCTTTCGATACTGAAATTTTTAATATCAATCACTGTAAGGATGTTGTTTTTAAGTTCGTTAAGAATAGTGCTGATAGAAAGAAATGCCAAACATTCGGAGTGAAGAAGGTAATTTTTAATACTTTCACTGCTTCCCAACTGTATGACAGTATTCAATTCATGGATATTAATTTCCTTTTCTTTAAGCCTGTTTTGGATGAATTCCAGCGTACCGGAACCCTGTTCCCTGAAGATAAGATCCAGCTGATAAAGATCTTTTAAGCTTAATGTTTTATGGGCAAGAGGATGATCTGATTTTGCTGCGAGAACAATTTCATCAGGTTTAAAAGTTTTATATTCAAAATAAGAAGACTGTGATTCCCCTTCAATGATACCCAGGTCAATTTTTTCTTCTTTTAAAAGTGTTGAGATGGTTTCCGTATTTCCGGTAAGAAGCTCAATCTTAATATCTTTATAATAAGAATTGAATTTGGCCAAAATCTCTGGTAAAATATACTGTGCAACGGTTGTACTCGCCCCGATAATCAGCTTTCCTTTATGCTGCTGACTGATCTGGCTGATCTCAAATTCCATGTCACGATAGATGTTTCTGATCTTTTCTGCATGTTCAAACAGAATTTTTCCGCTTTGGGTCAGCTGGATAGAAGTTCCTTTACGGTCAAATAGCTTAGCACCTATCTGAGTTTCAATTTCTTTAATGTGTTTAGTGACAGCGGGTTGTGAGATGTGTAGCTCCTCTGAAGCCTTGGTGAAGCTTAATCGGGTAGCCACCGTATGGAAAACTTTTAATCTGTAATCGAACATGGGGTAAAATTACGAATTATAGTTGGAAATGGTGAAGAGAGTTTGAGAGTTTGAGAGTGGGAGGGTTTGAGGGTAATGAGATGCGTGTTGCGAGTTTCGGGGTTTTGAGTTTGAGGGATTTTGGGTTCGAGATATTATAAGTGAAGAAGAACAAAGAACCATTAAAAACCAGCATCCGGCAACAAAATAAACAAATAATTGTGACCCCGCACTTCGCACCCCGCATCCCGTAACTCGTAACCCGCATCCCGCATCTCGAAACCCCTTATAAAAAATCCGAAACAGACTTGTCCTGCTGACTTTCATATCTTCTGTTTTTTGCTTCTCCGATTTTCTGTCTGGAATAAATACTGTTATGTCCTGAAAGAAGATAAGAAACGACACACGCAATAGCTACATATACACCGCATTCTGCCCCGAATAATTCAATTCCCATCAGCATACAGGCTAAAGGCGTATTGGTGGCTCCTGCAAATACCGCTACAAACCCCATTCCTGCTAATAATCCGAAGGGTAAAGGAATGAATAGTGACAGAGCGCTGCCTAAGGTAGCACCAATGAAGAACAAAGGTGTCACTTCTCCACCTTTGAATCCGGCCGAAAGCGTAACAATGGTAAAAATCATTTTTAGAGCAAAATCATATAGTGGAAGCTGCTTTTCAAAAGATTCCACAATTACAGGAACTCCCAGTCCGATATAACGGGTTGTTCCCATCGCAAAAACGGCAAGTGCTATAATAATTCCTCCTACAACAGGACGAAGCGGAGGGTATTTGATATTTGATTTAAAGACAGAGCCCATCCAATGGATGATTTTACTGAATGCAGCCGCGCAGATTCCAAAAGTTATTCCTGCCAGAATGCTGTATAGAATTGGTAAAAATTCAAGTTTCGGAATAAAATCAATATGGTAATGGGTATGTTTTACATTCCATAGATTGGTAGCCCAGTCTGCCAGAATTGCAGAAGCAAATGCCGGAAAGATTGCATTGTAACGAATCCTTCCGATCAGAAAAACTTCAAGACCAAAAACGGCTCCTGCCAGTGGTGTTCCGAAAACGGAGCCAAATCCGGCAGCAATAGCAGCAATAATTAATATTTTTCTTTCATTTCTGTCAAGTTTAAAAGGCCTGGTGAGCTGATCCGCGATGGCACCCGCCATCTGAAGAGCTGTTCCTTCACGGCCGGCAGAGCCTCCGAAGAAATGCGTTGCAATTGTTCCCAGATAGACAAAAGGAGCCATTTTAAAAGGAATAATTCCCTTGGGTTCATGGATGGTATCAATCAACAGATTATTTCCAGCCTCCACATCTTTTCCGAAATAATAATAAAGAAGCCCTATCAGAAATCCTGCAGCAGGAAGTAAAGCAATCAGCCAGAGATGACTTTCTCTGAAATGGGTGGCCCATTCCAATGACTGAAGAAATCCTGCAGATGCGGTTCCTACCAATACACCAATGATGATACTGATACATAGCCATTTCAAAATATAAGGAATTGCCGGAAATTTTCTGAAGAAAAGACGAGTATGAAAAACTGCTTTTTTACCTGGTGTTCTTTGAATTTTTGACATAGTAATCCTGATTAGTTATTTGTTAATAATCTTTTAATCAGGCGTCATCAGCTTTTATAAAGCGGTTGGGTAAGGAAGAACACCATTTCCTTTTGATGATGCAAATATATGAATTATGGTAAAAAGATAAAAGATAAAAGATAAAAGATAAAAGATAAAAGATCTTATTGTTAAAATTCAATAGGGGTGGGCTTTAGCCCAGCCAAATAAATTTTAAATCCCATTGGCTTTAGATTCTGTGTTAACTTCCAAATTATTTTTTATACATTTATATTTATAAAAGCGACCTTGAGTTAGCTTGCGTAGGGTGAACGTCTTTGATTTTTACCCT